>DATDHL010000119.1:0-2093 GCA_036521575.1 Edaphobacter sp.
TCAAGTAAGTGTCGGATGACATTCAGCCTCGCACGCTTCTTGTCGTCTGATCGAACGACGAACCACGGTGCCCATGACGTATCGCTAGCCTTGAACATCTCGTCGCGAGCACGGGAATAGTCGAACCATCGATGATAGGACTCGAGATCCATTGGGGAGAGTTTCCACGTTTTTCGCCCGTCGTCGATGCGCGCCTTGAGCCGCTGGGTCTGTTCCTCAGGGCTAACCTCAAGCCAGTATTTCAGGAGGATCGTACCGGACTCGGTAACTACATGCTCGAATTCAGGCACGATCTGCAGGAAACGTTTCGCCTGTTCCTCCGTGCAGAAACCCATCACCCGCTCGACGCCGGCGCGGTTGTACCAACTGCGGTCGAAGATCACGATTTCTCCGGCGGCAGGAAGATGGGCTATATAGCGCTGAAGATACATCTGCGATTTCTCGCGCTCGGTCGGCGCAGGCAGAGCAACCAGATGAAATATCCTTGGGCTGACGCGCTCGACCATCGCCTTGATTGTCCCGCCCTTGCCGGCTCCATCGCGCCCCTCGAACACAACGCAGACTTTTACCCCCTCGCGGACGACCCCACCTTTGCAGCTTGACCAGTTCGACATGCAACTTGGCCAGCTCCGTTCATAGACCTTGCGCTTCAGCTTCTCGGTTGGTTTTGATTGATCGACACGATTAGCATTCCTCGTCGGCCTTTTTGTCTTCGCCTCATTCATTGGACATCTCCTGTTGCCGATTGCGCATGAATGCCGGAATAGCCGTCGGGAGATGGCGAACCCGGATATTCAGATCAGCTAGGCCCGATTGGTCCCCTCAAGATGGTTCCGCAATATTATGCGATGGCGGCCGCAAGATGTGCAGCTGCTCGCCACGCGTGATGCGCTAGCCGGTCGAGAAGGCGAACCGCGTCGACACTGGCAATTGCGCTGTTTGCTGTAAGCGCGCCCGACGCGACCGAATCTAGCGTTGCTCGGCGGTGTGTGGACAGCAGGGCCGCTAGCTCATTCGAGTAACGTTCGAGGCCTTCGATGACCTCGCCATTCGAGATCGCGAGCGGTTCGCCCATGTCGATAGAGTTCACGCCAGACATGCCAGATGTTGCAGGGTGCTGCAGTTCAAGATGCGGACTCTCGCCTGGCGGCAAATGCAGATGCGCAATGGGAGCGGCGATTGCAGCCGCGCCTCGCATGGCATTCGCGCACAGCGCCGCAGCGTGCCGTTCGGCAGGGTTGTCGATGGCGATCTTGACCTTCACGGTCTCTTCGACTGCTTCCGCAAGCCGAACCGTGTGATCGAGGGCGTGCAGCGTGCTAATGAACCACCGCTGCTCTTCTTCGGATTCTAGTGGGCCGTTCACCTTCGAAAGAAAGGCACGCGCCTGCTCTAATGCATCTGACGTCCGGTGAACCGTGACGGCATCGACGATGGACTGAACGGTTCCATCTCGTCCAGGTTTCTCCAGCCCGATGGCCGCCGATGAACATAACGATTCGAGCACAAGCGCCACCGTCCGGCGAACGGCCTCTACAGCAACGGCAGGAGAGGCCAGCGAGGCAGGATCGAGTCCTCGCGTAAAAACGGAGCCTCGCTCCGGCACAATCCGTTCAACCATTCTGGTAAAGGGGCCCATCAGCGGAAGCAGGATCGCCACGCCCATCACGTTGTACCCCGTGTGATACGCAGCCAGCAGAGTCACCGGGTCGATGCTGCCCGAGGCTCGCAGCATCAGTCGAACGACCATAGGAAAGAGCACAAGAGCGACTGCAGCGGCAATCAGCTTGAACGCAATATAAGCTGCAGCCAACCGTTTTGCTGTACTGCTGGCTCCGACCGCGGCCATCGCCGAGCTCGTCGCGGTGCCGATGTTCTGGCCGATGACCAGCGCGACGGCTTGATCTAACCCAATCGCACCGGCATACAGGGCGGAGAGCGTCACGGCGATGGCGGCGGTCGAAGACTGCATAACGGTTGTCATCGCGATCCCAGCTACGACCAGCACCAACACACCCCAGACGCCGGACCACCACGCAACACCGGCCTCGCCGAGTACGCTGGGCAGATCTTCCGGGCGCAGTTGTTCAGCC
>DATDHL010000120.1:0-2873 GCA_036521575.1 Edaphobacter sp.
CAATAGACACTCCACCGACAGCCTTGATCTCATCCGTAATCTGCTTTATCTGATAGAGAAACCACGGGTCCATCGAGGTCATACGCGCCACCTCGCGCACCGTCATCCCTCGCTCAAAGGCATACCGAATGTAGGCCAGCCGGTCGGGATGTGGCGTGACCAGCCGCTGTGTCAGCCGGCGCGGCTCGATGTCGTCCGCCGTCGCCTTTTTTCCGGTCTCCAGCGAACGTACGGCCTTCATCATCGCTTCTTTGAAGGTTCGCCCGATTGCCATTACCTCGCCGACAGACTTCATCTGCGGCCCCAGTCCCTCATCGGCGCCAGGAAACTTCTCAAACTGCCACTTCGGAATCTTCACGACAACATAATCAATCGTCGGCTCAAAGCAAGCCGGTGTGGCCTTCGTAATGTCGTTCTGAATCTCGTCCAACGTGTAGCCCACCGCCAGCCGCGCCGCGATCTTCGCAATCGGAAACCCCGTAGCCTTACTCGCCAGCGCGCTCGACCGCGACACTCGCGGATTCATCTCGATCACCGTCATCCGTCCGGTCACCGGATTCACCGCAAACTGCACATTGCTGCCACCCGTCTCCACGCCGATCTCGCGGATCACCCGGATCGCCGCATCGCGCATCACCTGATACTCGCGATCCGTCAGCGTCTGCGCCGGAGCCACCGTAATCGAATCGCCCGTATGCACGCCCATCGGATCGAAATTCTCAATCGAGCAGATGATGATCACGTTGTCCTTCAGGTCACGCACCACCTCCAGCTCATACTCCTTCCACCCCAGCACGCTCTCCTCAAGCAGACACTCATGCACCGGCGAGAGATCCAGCCCGCGCGAAAGAATCTCCATCAGTTCTTCGCGGTTGTAAGCAATCCCACCGCCCGAACCACCCAGCGTAAAGCTCGGCCGAATCACCACCGGAAACCCGATCTTCGTAGCAAACTCCAGCCCATCGCGAATATTGTTCACCAGCGACGACTTTGGCATATCCAGCCCGATCTTGTTCATCGCATCCTTGAACAGCAGCCGGTCCTCGGCCTTCTTGATGGCCTCCAGCTTCGCGCCAATCAGCTCCACACCCAGCTTCTCCAGCACACCCGAATCCGCCAGATCCACCGCAAGATTCAGCGCAGTCTGCCCACCCACCGTAGGCAGCAGAGCAAACTTACCCTTCTTCTCGCCGTTCCACGACGCGTCAGAAGAGTCCCCCATCATCTCCGTCTCAATCCGCAAAATCTCCTCGAGATAAGCAGCATTCAAAGGCTCAATATAAGTCCGGTCCGCCACCTCAGGATCGGTCATGATCGACGCCGGGTTCGAGTTGATCAGTACAACCTCATAACCCTCCGCCTTCAGCGCCTTACAAGCCTGCGTGCCGGAGTAATCAAACTCTGCCGACTGCCCAATCACAATCGGCCCCGAGCCGATCACCAAAATCTTCGCAATGTCATTCCTGCGTGGCATTCATCTTCTCCGCTTCCTGCAACATACTGCCGCACGGCAACGATTGAATCGTCATATACACCGGCGCATTGCTCAGCTCGACCTCATACTCCCGGGAATCCTCCGGTCGCGCCACATGGTCCCGATTCCTGGGACTGTAGTACTTTGCTTCAACAGGACCAATCGTCCCGTCGTTCTCCGGGTACAGATTGGCCTCAGCCGTCCACTGTCCCCACAACTCCACACTACCCATCAAACCTGTCAGCTTTCCCAGGCTATTGAACTTGTACTCAAATGCAACTTCATAGTCCGGATAAAACCGCCGCAGTCTCACCGCCTCCAGCACCGTCCCGGTAAACGACATCTGCGTAAAGACCAGGCCAGACCTCGGATTGATCAGCGGACGAAAGCGCTGCAAACTCCATTCGCCGCCTGAAGACCGCACGCAGTACACGGCCTTCGCCTTCCTCTCGGCGGGAAAAACTGAAGAAGTAAACAGCAGTGCCAGCATCAAAGTGCCAACCCGCTGAAGCTTCACTTCTTCCACTCCTCCATCATCTTCCGAAAATCCTTGAACAGATAATGCGAGTCATGCGGCCCCGGACTAGCCTCCGGATGGTACTGCACGCTGAACATCGGGTCCGTCTTATGCCGCAACCCCGCCAGCGTCTGATCATTCAGATTCGTATGCGTCTTCTCGACCGTCTTCTCATCCAGCGAATCCGGGTCAACCGCAAAATTATGATTCTGCGCCGTAATCTCCACCTTGCCCGTCTGGTGGTTCATGATCGGATGATTCCCGCCGTGATGCCCAAACTTCAGCTTGTACGTCTTGCCCCCCAGAGCCAGCCCAAAGATCTGGTGCCCCAGGCAGATCCCGAACATCGGCTTCTTGCCCTTCAGCTTCTGCACCGTCTCAATCGCGTAGTCCAGAGGCTCCGGATCACCCGGCCCATTCGAGAAGAACACTCCATCCGGATTCATCGCCAGCACGTCCTCGGCTGAGGTCCGCGCCGGAACCACCGTCACATTGATATTCTCCCGCGCCAGCATCCGCAGAATGTTCTCTTTGATCCCAAAGTCATACGCCACTACATGCAGCGGATCGGCCCCATCGACCGCAGCCTTCAACAAAGGATCGCCTGTCTGATTCTTCGGCTCGCTCGCGTCCCACTTATAGGCTTCCTTCGTGCTCACCACGCTGGCAAGATCGGTACCTTCCATCTTCTTGATCGCCCGCGCCCGAGCGACCAATTCATCGACATCCAGGTTTTCACCCGAAGCGATCACGCCACGCATCACGCCATTTGCCCGCAGATGCCGCACCACCGCCCGCGTATCCACCTCCGCGATCACCGGCACGCCATAGCGCTCCAGATACTCATCGGCCACCTGCGTCGAGCGCCAGTTCGAGCTCATC
>DATDHL010000121.1:0-16115 GCA_036521575.1 Edaphobacter sp.
TGTCGTCCAGGCCCGAGCCAACGCCTCGCATCCTGAGGGCCAGCACGATGACCCACGCGAACAGCGCTGTGCTGATCGACATCTCCCAAAGCCAGCGCACAGCGTATTGCATCGCCGCCGGATGCAGCGCCCACAACCAACCTGACCACACCGCAACGCGCCGGTTGAAGCAGCGCGCTGCAATCTCCCACGTAGCCAGCGCGGTGGTCGCTGAGAAGACGCAGTTGATCGCCAGCAGCACCCACGCAGAAGCTGCCGTATAAACGCCAAATACCTTGAAGACTGCCCCGATCAGCAGCGGATACATCGGTGGCACCCAGGCCGTCGGCCCCGTGCGCCCAAGACTCTCAATGGCGAAGGGACTACCGTAGCCGTAGCCGGTAGCGAGCGACTTCCCGATCCGTCCGGCCTCCCATGCGAACTGGAAATGATCTTCGGCAGGACGAATCCGGTAAGTATGAGCGATCGTCATGTAAAGCAGCCGAATCAGGAATGCGACCCAGAAGAGACGCCACGGAGCACGTAGGCCGCGTTTGTCCGCGCTATCACCAGCATCCATCCAGATCCAAAGCTTCTTCAGCATCGTGGATTGATTCTAGCTGCCGATTCGCCCGAACAAGCATGGTTTGCGACAATGAAGAAACCGATCGAAATTACTGGAAGGAATTGGCGAGGATGAGTTTGGGTTTAGTGCGAATAAGGGCAATGAAACTGCGTGAGGAAGCTCAACTGCCTCGATACGCTCACACAGGACCATTCGGCGATCTGGCTGCTGATCTCTATGCCGCCGAGAGCATTGTGCTGGAACCCGCGTCAACCCGAGGCGTTCCGACCGGAATTGCACTGGAGTTCCCCTCGACGCACGGAGCTCTGGTCGAGGACCGCTCCGGATTAGCGATCCGCGGCTTGACCACGCTCGCTGGGGTAATCGACCCCGGCTATCGCGGAGAGATCAAGGTTGTTGTGACCAACCTGAGCCCGGTTTCGGTAGAGATCAAAGCCGGCGACCGTGTGGCTCAGCTCAGAATCGTCCAGCGAATCGAGGCTGAATTTGAAGAGGTTACTGAGTTGGCTGAAGCTCCGCGTGGAGCCGGCGGCTTCGGAAGTACAGGCGCTTAGCGAGGGAAACGCCGACTGCCGATGCATGCGACAATCATAATAGCGAGCCATGCCAAATCAGCAAGCCCAGCACCCCACAGCAACCCCCTCTCCAGCCACCATTACACCGGAGCTGCTCAAGCAGCACAGCATCACCGCCGATGAATACGCGCGCATCGAAGCAGCGCTAGGACGTGTGCCGTCGCTGACGGAGCTAGGCATCTTCTCCGTCATGTGGTCGGAGCACTGCTCTTACAAGTCGTCGCGCGTGCACCTGAAGCGGTTGCCGACCAAGTCCGACCGCGTTGTGCAAGGGCCGGGCGAGAACGCAGGCATCATCGACGTTGGCGACGGCTGGGCGTGCGCGTTCAAGATCGAGTCGCACAACCACCCGAGCTACATCGAGCCCTATCAAGGTGCGGCGACGGGCGTTGGCGGAATTCTGCGCGACATCTTCACGATGAACGCTCGTCCGCTGGCTGTCATGGATTCCCTGCGCTTCGGCCCATTGGATGAGACTGAGCCGGACGAAGCCTTACGACGCAAGAACCACCAGATCGCGACCGGTGTGGTCCACGGCGTGGCCGGATACGGAAACTGCTTCGGCGTTCCGAACCTCGGCGGCGAGACACGTTTCGAGACTTGCTACTCGGGCAATCCACTGCTGAATGCATTTGCGCTGGGGCTGGTGAAGATCGACGAGATCTTCTACGCCAAGGCGGTAGGCATCGGGAATCCTGTGATCTACGTTGGCGCCAAAACAGGCCGCGATGGTATCCATGGCGCCACGATGGCATCGGAGGAGTTCACCGAAGGCTCGGAGCAGAAGCGGCCGAACGTGCAGATGGGCGATCCGTTTATGGAGAAGCTGTTGCTCGAGGCTTGTATCGAGGCGATGGCGACTGGAGCCGTGCTCGGCATTCAGGACATGGGCGCGGCTGGACTGACGTGCTCGACCTGCGAGATGGGTGCGAGAGGCGGCCTCGGGTTGACGGTGGAACTCGATCGCGTTCCCCAGCGTGAGACAGGCATGACGAGCTACGAGATTATGCTTTCGGAGTCGCAGGAGCGGATGCTGCTGGTGGCCGATAAGGAACGCGCTGTCGAGGTGTTGGATGTCTTCTCGAAGTGGGGACTGGACGCCTCGATCGTAGGCGAGGTGACCGCCGAACCGAATATGCACATCACGCAGCGCGGCGTGGTCGTGGCGAATATTCCGAATCAGTCGCTCACGGATGACGCTCCGCTGTATCACCGGCCTGTGGGAGTGTGGAAGGCTCCGGTTCCGTTGGATCCTCCCGCGGATGTGGTTGCAAAGCTAAACGAGCCCCGGGACTATGTGGCTGATTTGAAGACGTTGCTGGCGAGCGGGAATATCTGCGACAAGCGCTGGGTCTATGAGCAGTATGACTCGATGGTGCAGACGAATACCGTTCAAGGTCCCGGCGGCGAGGCTGGCGTGATGCGAATCAAGGGCACAGGCGGGGCTTCCAAAATCGCAGGCGTGCAAGGAATCGCAGAGCTCGTAGCAGCGTCGACTCCTGAAGGAGTGGCAGCGCATCAGGCCGATTCCAGGGAGACCGCAAAGGGAGATCGCGGGCTGGCGATGGCGCTGGCAGGGAATGGGCGATGGACGTATCTCGATCCGAAGCTGGGTGCGATGCATGCTGTCGCCGAGGCGGCTCGCAAGGTGGCTTGTACGGGCGCGACTCCGGTGGCGGCGACGAACTGTCTGAACTTCGGGAATCCGGAGAAGCCGGAGATTATGGCGCAGCTTTCGAATGCGATCGATGGGATTGCGGAGGCTTGTACGGCGCTGGGGACTCCGGTTACGGGTGGGAATGTTTCGCTGTACAACGAGACGAAGGGCGTCGGGATCTATCCGACTCCGGTGCTGGGAATTGTGGGGATCATCGAAGATGTGACGAAGAGCGTTCCTGCGAGCTTCCGCAAGGCCGGAGATGCTGTGCTCTTTATTTCGGCGTTCCAGGGTCGTGGGCGGAAAGCGCAGCAGGATATGGGCTCGACGGATTTTGCTAAGAGCGTTCTGGGCGAGTTGTGGGGTGCGCCTCCGGTGCTGGATCTGCAGGAAGAGGCGGCGCTGCACAAGGCTTTGGTCGCGCTGGCGGAAAAGGGACTGCTGGCTTCGGCTGGCGATCTGTCCGATGGCGGATGTGCGGTGGCGTTTGCGAAGGCTTGCTTCCCGCGTGAGTTGGGTGTGCGCGTCTCGATGCAGCTTGGTTCGGATGAACCGTTTGCGGTAACCGAGCGGCTGTTCAGCGAGATCGGATCTTCGGTGATCGCTTCGGCTGATCCGGCGAAGATCGAGGAGATTCAGGCGGTGTTGAAGGAGCATCCTGGGGTTTGGTCGTTCCGGTTGGGCGATGTGGCGGATGGCAACTTCGAGATTGTGATCAACGGGAAGGCTGTGATCGACGAACCGTTGAAGGCGTTGAAGTCGGTGTGGGCCGGTGCGATGGAAGCGCAACTCGCGGATGAGGTGGTGACGGCGTAATGGATAAGCTGCTGGCTCTCCAGAACAATCCGGTGAACGAGATGGATGAGGACGACGCAACGCCGTTTGACAAGCTGCGCGAAGAGTGCGGAGTGATGGCGGTTTACAACCACTCGGATGCGGCTCGGCTGACCTATTGGGGTTTGTACGCGCTGCAGCATCGCGGGCAGGAGTCTGCGGGCATTGCTTCGGCGGATGGCACAGAGGTAAACGACATCAAGGGGATGGGTTTGGTGTCGGAGATCTTTACCGATGATGTGCTGGCAAAGCTGCCGGGTTATATGGCGATTGGGCATACGCGCTACTCGACTACGGGCGATTCTGCGTTGCTGAATGCGCAGCCCATCTCAGTGGACAGCACGAGGGGCTTGATTGCGATTGCGCATAACGGCAACCTCGTAAACCTCGGAACGGCGAAAGAACGGTTGGAGCGCGATGGCGCGCTGTTTCAGACGACGAGCGACTCGGAGATCATCATTCAGTTGATCGCACACTCGAAGAAGTCGACGCTGGTGGATTGCATTGCCGACTCGCTATCGCAGGTTGAGGGTGCGTTTTCGATTGTGATGATGACGCGGAACCGCATCTTCGCGGCTCGCGATCCGCATGGATTCAGGCCGCTGTCGATGGGGCGGATCGCTGGTGTCGATGGTGCTCCGGATACGTTTGTTTTTGCGAGCGAGACGTGCGCGTTCGACCTGCTGCATGCGAAGTATGAGCGTGACGTGAAGCCGGGTGAGTTGGTGATGGTTTCCGAAGATGGCGTTACTTCTCGATATTTTGATACGACGACGCCGCAGGCGAGCTGCATCTTCGAGCATGTTTATTTTGCGCGGCCTGACTCGAAAATCTATGGCCGGTGGGTGCAGCAGAGCCGCGAGCAGATGGGGCGACAACTGGCGCGTGAGTCGGGCGTTCCGGCGGATTTGATTGTGCCGGTGCCGGACTCGGGTGTGACGGCGGCATTGGGTTATGCGGCGGAGTCGGGGATTCCGTTTAATTTTGGTTTGATCAGGAACCACTACGTGGGCCGGACGTTTATCCAGCCGGAGCAGCGGGTTCGCGACTTTGGCGTAAGGATGAAGCTGAATCCTGTCCGCAATCTCCTCGAAGGCAAGCGGGTGGTGCTGATCGACGACTCAATCATCCGCGGCACGACGTCGCGGAAGATCGTGCGGATGGTGCGTGCCGCCGGGGCAAAAGAGGTGCATATGCGCATCTCGTGTCCGCCGACGATCTCGCCTTGTTTTTATGGAGTGGATACGCCGAGCAAGAAGGATCTGATTGCGGCGAACAACTCGGTCGAAGGGATTCGCCAGTATATTGAGGCGGACTCGCTGGCGTACCTGTCGCTGGTAGGACTGACGCATGCCTGCACGATAGGTGAGTCGTCGGAAGGACTCTCGCCTGCCAGCTTCTGCACGGCTTGCTATACAGGGGAGTATCCGACGCAGTGGGTGGATGTCGCGGAGATTCTGCCTGCGGTGGCTTCGCGGTAGGTCGACCGCGGATCTTCACGGATAGGTGCGGATCAAAGGCCGAAGGCTCGGTACCCGCTTACCCGGCTGCGGGTTGAAGAGAACGGGCAACGGCTGTGTGGGAGAGCGTCAGTGACGGATGAGGCCCATGAAGAGGTAGTCGCCGGGCCAGTCGGTTGTGTAGCCGTGCTGGCGGATGAGGGTACCTAACTGGGCGTAGTGGCGGATGCTGTGGAAGACGGCGTGGAAGAAGATCGTTTTGCGAGTGGCGCGGGCGGGGCCGTAGGTGCGGGTGAGGAAGTCGATGGTTTGGTCCCAGTCGAGGTCGGCGGCGAGGGACTGATGATAGATGTCCAGGGCGCGGTCGTGGGTGGCGTAGATGGCGTCCACTGAGCCGAAGGGAACCTTGTCGTAGTCGGTTTCGGGGAGGCGGGCGATGCGCTCGGCGTAGCGGAGTTCGACGGCGACGATGTGCTGGAGGAGCTGGGCTACTGTGACGGAGGTGGCGATATCGCAGGGCAGGGCGAGGATATCGGGGTTGGCGGCGAGGAGCTTGCGCCAGTTGTTGGAGGTGGTTTCGAACCATTTAAGGGCGTCTTGGGCGGTGAGGACGGGCTCGCTCATGAGTGCTCCTTATTTTATGTGGCTTTTGGCCATTGGATTGGTCTGTGATTGTGATGATTCATTTAGTTTTCGAGTGGAACGGTAGCTAGATTCCGTTCATCGAGCGGGTTTGCATCAGCAAAGAGAG
Source organism: Edaphobacter sp. (assembly GCA_036521575.1). GTDB lineage: Bacteria > Acidobacteriota > Terriglobia > Terriglobales > Acidobacteriaceae > Edaphobacter. The sequence continues at coordinate 5,843 of DATDHL010000121.1, forward strand.
TCAGCGGATTTTGATGGCCGGTTGCAGCTTTAGTCTGCTATACGCTATAGACATCCATGAAATTCAACTTGCTGAGCTGTTTTTTTCTGTCCTTGTTTTCTGTCAGTGTGTTTGGGCAAAGTACGACCGTAACTGTTCCTATAACTCCTCCGTCTGCTGGATCGGTGTCTGGCTCAAAGGCGCCTGTCGTGGCACCGGACTATTCAGGCGAATCGGCAGTCATAGAACATTTCGATACTGTTTATCAGATGGCCGCGGACGGCACCGGATGGCGCCAGGCAACGATGGCGGTACGGGTACAGTCCGAGGCCGCGTTACGACAGCTTGGAGTTGTGACTATCCCTTACGCGGGAAACTCCGAGCGGGTAGAGATCGCCTATGCCCGGGTGAGGCGCCCGGATGGAACAGTCGTAGAAACTCCTGTGACCGAGGCGATGGAGATGCCGGATCCAGTGACCCGGGAAGCTCCGTTCTATAGCGATCTGAAGCAGAAGCAGCTTCCAATCCGGAGTTTGAGAGTCGGCGACACGCTGGAATGGCAGGCAAAGGTCGTGAGGACGCGAGCCGAGGCTCCGGGCCAGTTCTGGGGACGGGAGAGCTTCGTCGAAGATGGAGTCGTACTCTCTCAGACGTTGGAGCTTCGTGTTCCCAAGGACACCTACGTCAATGTGTGGAGTCCGAAGAATAAGCCGGCTGAGTCGATTGTTGGAGGGGAGCGAATTATTCGGTGGAACGCCTCGCAGAAGAAGCCTTCTGTAGGGAAAGAGGCGGAGGCCGAGAAAGAAGCGAAGAAAAAAGAAGTTTGGACGGAAGAGCAGGAACTCGAGGCAACGCAAGGGAAGCTTCCGAGCGTGGCATGGACGACCTTCAACAGCTGGGAGGCGGTGGGAGCCTGGTACAGGGGGCTCGAGGGCAACCGTATGGTGCCCGATGTGGAGATTAAGGCGAAGGTCGCAGAGGTGACCGCCGGCAAGGCCACTCAGCAGGAAAAAGTGCGCGCGGTTTATGGATATGTCGCTACTCAGATCCGCTACGTTGGCGTAGCGTTCGGCGTTGGCCGGTATCAGCCTCATACGGCAGCGGAGGTGCTTCAGAACCAATATGGCGACTGCAAGGACAAGCACACCCTGCTTGCGGCGATGCTTGCGGCGCTCGACCTGCACGCGGATGCGGTGTTGATTGGTGCCGGCGTGCGATTTAATGAGGCGGTACCTTCTCCCTCTGCGTTCAACCACTTGATTACGGCTGTTCCGTTAGAAGGCGAGACCGCGTGGCTCGATGCGACTGCTGAGGTAGCTCCGTATCGGATGCTGATGTTTGCGATCCGCGACAAGTCTGCCCTGGCGGTGCCGGAGAGCAACGTGGCCCGGGTTGTTCGGACCCCTGCGACACTTCCCTTTGCGTCCTTTCAGAAGATGGACGCCGTAGGCACTCTGGATAAGGATGGGATCTCGAACTCGCGTTTGGTGCTGACTCTGCGTGGGGACGATGAACTGACAGTCCGCACCGTATTGCGACAGGTGGCCCCGGCGCAATATGAGCAGCTGGTGCAGCAGCTTTCGCGGAATATGGGCTACGGCGGAACAACGAGTCACGCCGAACTGAGCCGGCCTGAAGATACGGCGGAACCGTTGAAGATCAGCTACGACTACAAACGGGAGAAGGCTGGAGAGTGGGATAACTATCGGATCGTGCCGCAAGTTGCACCGGTGATGCTTCCCAGGCCCGATGAAAAAGATCCGCCTGTGCGCTCAATTTTACTGGGCGTTCCGCGAGTGGAGTTGTCGACTTCCGCGTTGAAGTTACCCGACGGTTGGGGTGTCGAGCTGCCTGAATCCGTCCATGCAAAGTCTGCTTATGCGACCTATGACGAAACCTACAAGTTTGAGAACGGAACGCTGTATGCGGAGCGGCGGATCGAGGTGCTGAAGGACAAAGTCCCGGTCGCTGACTGGAAGAGTTACAAGAAGTGGGCTGATTCGGCAGACCTCGGGAATGAGCTTTATGTGCAGCTCACGCGGACGGGAGGTAAAACTGCGTCAGGCGATACGGCCGAAAAGGGGCCACCCGTTGTTACTGAGACGAATGCGAAGGCAGCTGCGCTCATAACGTCCGCATTCAGCGCGCTGCAGCGGCGTGAACTGGACTCGGCGGAATCGATGCTCGACCAGGCGAAGAATCTAAATGCGCAGCAGCCCTGGTTATGGCTTACCTATGGAACCCTAAATTTTGCACGTGGGGAGTTGTCTGCCGCGATTGAGGACTGTAAGAAGGAGCTATCGGTGGATCGGGAGCAGTACAGGGCATACTCACTGATGGCGCAAGCCCAGGAGATGCTCGGCCAACGCAAGGAGGCAGAAAAGACGCTGCAGCAGTGGACCTCTGTTGAGGAGAGCATTCCAGCGCCATCTATCCGCCTCGTAAGCATGCTTCTGGAAGATAAGGATGGGGCAGCGGCGGTTAAAGTGGCAGAGTCAGCGGTTGCGCGGCTTCCTGAGGATAAGAAGAAAGATGAGGCATTGCAGCTTCAACTTGGCAAGGCGCAGCTGATGGCCGGCATGAAGGAGAAGGGACGCGCGACCTTACTTGCAGTTCTGCAGACGACGCAGAGCCCGGAGATGATGAACGACAGTGCTTATGAGCTGTCGGATGCGCACATGGAACTGCCTCTTGCTGAGGCGACTACCCGCACGGCGTTGACTAAGATCTCGGAGGAGAGCAAGACCTGGACGCTGGATGAGAATCCTCAGGTGTTGAAAGGGAAGAGCCGCCTCCTTGTGGCGGCGTGGGACACGATAGGGTGGATCCTGTTTCAAGAAGGAAAATTGGATGAGGCGGAGAGCTACCTCAATGCGGCTTGGCTGAATGGTCAGAGCGCGGAGGTTGGCGAACATCTTGGGGAACTATTGACTGCAAAAGGAAACAAAAACGCAGCGCTGAAGACTTATGAACTTGCGTTGGCGACGATTCCGCCCTACGACATCATGGGTGTGAAGAAAGCTCCTGGGGCTGAAGAGAAAAAACTCAAAGAACGTACTGAAGCGCTTCGGCAGGCTGGAGCGAAGGTGTCTTTGCACGATTCGCATAAGGCGTTGCAGGAGATTCGGACAATTTCTCTTGGGCCAGCGAACGGACTGAATGGCACAGTGGAGTACCGATTGCTCTTGAGCGAAGGCGGGATCGAGCGAGCTGAGGCGATGGGGCTTAAGGAATTAGAGGGAGGGGCAGAGAGAGTGAAAAAAGCACGTTTTGCAGGGTTCTGGCCTACAGGGTCCAATGCGAATCTTGTTCGGAGTGGGATTTTGAACTGTCATTCGGGGGTGTGCGAGTTGGTTCTCGAGCCCTAGTTGCGGAGGGCTCGGTGGCCTATGTCGCAGCGGTATTGCATGCCATCGAAGGAGATTTTTTGGAGCTGGTTGTAGGCTTTTTCCAGTGCATTTTGCAGGTTAGCTGCGTGGCTGGTGATGGTTAGTACGCGGCCTCCTGCGGTTAGCAGACGGCCCTCTTTGAGGGCGGTTCCGGAGTGGAAGACGACTACGTCGGGTTCGACGGGGGCTTCGAGGCCCTGGATGGGGAGGCCGGAGGTGTACTTGCCGGGGTATCCAGCGCTGGCTGCGATGACGCAGGCGCTGGCTCCGGGGCGCATCCTGATGGTGAGCTTGTGGGCGGTGCCGTCGATGGAGGCGTTGAAGAGGTCGAGGATGTCGGTGTCGAGACGGACGAGGATGGCCTGGGTCTCGGGGTCGCCGAAGCGGGTGTTGAACTCGAGGACCATGGGGCCGTTGGGGGTGATCATGAGGCCGATGAAGAGGATTCCGCGGAAGGGGGTGCCCTCCTGGGCCATGCCGGTGACGACCTTCTGGGCTACGTTGTCGATGATCCACTGGCGGAGCTCGGGGGTGACGAGGTCGTCGGTGGAGTAGGCGCCCATGCCGCCGGTGTTGGGGCCGGTGTCGCCTTCGCCGATGCGCTTGTGGTCCTGGGCGGCGGCGATAGGGATGGCGGTGGTGTCGTCGCAGAGGGCGAAGAAAGAGAGTTCGTCGCCGGTGAGGAACTCTTCGAGGACGATCTCGGTGTCGGCAGTGCCGAGGAGAGCGCCGGAGAAGATTTCGGCGGCGGTGGACTCGGCTTCGGCGTGGGTGTTGCAGATGACGACGCCTTTGCCGGCGGCGAGGCCTGAGGCTTTGACCACGACGGGGGTGGCGAAGCGAGGGAGTTGCTCGCGGACCTGGTCGAGCGAGGTGCAGAGGGCGTAGGCAGCGGTGGGGATTTCGTGGCGCTGCATGAAGTCCTTGGCGAAGGCCTTGCTGGACTCGAGGCGGGCGGCGGCCTGGGTGGGGCCGAATACGCGGAAGGTGTGGGCGGCAAGCTTGTCGACGATGCCGAGTGCGAGGGGGACCTCGGGGCCGATGACAGTGAGGTCGGGGTTCTCGCGGACGACGACGTCGAGGAGGGATTGGAGGGAGTTGACGTCGACGGGGACGCAGCGGGCGAGCTGGGCGATGCCTCCGTTGCCGGGGGCGGCGATGACGTCGGTGACGCGGGGTGAATGGCGCAGGGCCCAGACTATGGCGTGCTCGCGGCCACCGCCTCCAATTACCAGAACCTTCATAGACTTTCAGCGTAGCATTTTCGGGGGATGCCCACCGGCCAGCTCGGGCCTCGACGCCGAACTGCTTGGCGTATGAGGCAGGTGTCGAAACTCTTCCCCTATGGGAGGAGATAGGGCCGGGACCTGCGAAGAACCTAGTCGGCCCGCTTGCTGCTCGCTCTTGTGGGCCTCGGCTTGCTCTTGGCCTTGAAATCGAGATTGAGCGCCACTGCAGCGCGGATGAGATCCTTCAAAGCGGCCTCATCGACCTTGTCACCTTCGTGGATGTCGATGGCGCGCCTGACATTCCCGTCGAGGCTGGAGTTGAATAGACCTGAAGGGTCCTCCAACGCAGCTCCTTTGGCAAACGTCATCTTGACGACGTTCTTGTACGTCTCTCCCGTGCAGACGATGCCGCTGTGAGAGAAGACGGGAGTCCCCATAAACTTCCACTCTTCGACGATCTCAGGGTCTGCCTTGTGGATGATTGCGCGCACCTTCGCGAGCATCTTCCCGCGCCAGTCGCCAAGTTCGTTGATCCTCGCGTCGATTAATACAGAGGCAGATTCCGCCGGGATGGTTTTTTTCATATACAGCTCCAACTCTCGCACCTATTTTCGCTGCGCTCACCGTAACCTGCAACCTCCGCAAGGGTCCGACCGGATTAGTAATCGCAATAGCGGTTGAACAAAGATGGCTATGATGTGACAATTGTGGCGCGTTCGACTACTGCTCGGTTCAAAGTTGATAAAGGACGAAATGACTAGGAAAAAGGCAGGGAAGCCAGCAAAAAAAGCTTTACTTAAAGCAACAGCAGAATTAGGAAATGCACAAGCAAAATATCCACGACATTCGGTCGAACGAGCTCTCCGTATACCAAGGGCAATTTTGGAACAGAACGCCGGACGTGCATGCACACCGGCGGAGGCGGCAGGATATTTAGGCGTAGGATTTAGAGGACCGTTTACCGTCGAAGTTTCTTCGGCTATAAAGTACGGTTTTCTTACGCGGCCTGAGGCTGGAAAGATACAGCCTACCGATCTCGCACGGAGCATTTTGCGTCCTACAAATAGTGAAGAAGTGTTGCGCGGCTATCGCGCGGCGGTCATGAACGCCCCTGATATATCCGCTGTGTACTTGCATTATCGGGGTGAGAATATTCCCGACGAGACCTTCTTCAACAACGCTCTGGTTGATACTTTCAAAATCCCTGAAAGGGATTTAGGCGACTTCAAACAAATCTTCTTCGAGTCGCTAGAAACAGCAAAACTAATTGAGAAACACGACGATAAAATTCGTGTTTTGGATGTTTCCACAGAGGTTCAGTCAAACCTATCGGGTGTGCAGCGGGTAAAAAAACTGGCAACGACCGCGGATATCAAAGCGGGTGAAACTTGTTTGTCATGCAGCCGTTTGCGTCTCCGCATGGTGATTACTACGAAAAGATATTTAAACCCGCTATCGAAAAAACCGGCATGAAGCCGATTAGGGCCGATGCTGACATCTTCGGTACAGGCAAGATCATTGATCAGATTTGGAGAGGGATAAACGCAGCGAAAGTACTTGTCGCAGAGCTGACGACCCGTAATGCAAATGTCCTTTATGAGTTAGGGCTAGCTCATGCGCTCAAAAAGCCCGTGGTTTTGGTATCGTCGAATCAACCCGATGTCCCTTTCGACCTAAAACATATTCGAGTAATTTACTACGACGTAACTGACCCATTCTGGGGCACAAAGCTTATTGATAAGATTGCGGAAAACATTGTCTCGGCGATTAATAATCCTGAGGAAGCAATCTTCAAAGCTATCGGCGAGGCTGTCGAGTAAATCAGTCCCGCTAAGTCGGCTTGTCAGGAGCAATCCGTTGCTTCTAACAAGCGCGTTTGCAGGCTGCGCCAGAAGAAGTACGACAGACTCAGAGAACCGCGGTCCCCCCCGCCCAGCTCCACTCCTTGCCCCATCGCCGACAGCGATGGGGGACGATGAGCGGCCACGCCCGCCAGTTTGGCCCATGAGAGCTCGATGCGGAACGCTGCTCTCGTGTTTATACCGGAACGCCATTTGTCGCAGGAAAGAGGACGCCGATAACACGGCTTGGGGGGCGCAGTGCCCACGATGCCACAGTGAAACCGGTAATGACGAGAGGGGCGATGATATGAAAGGCGTAAACGCCGTACTCTCCTACTGTAGCAACGGATGCGGCCGCGCCTGTCAGGTCAAAGAAGATACCGGCATATGCCCATTCCTTGAGCCGCGGAAAACGCGGCACAAGGATGGCAATGGCCCCAAGCACCTTCCAAACCCCCAGGGTGGCAAAGAAGTACAGCGGGTAGCCAAGGACGGGCACCGTTCCGTGGGGGTTGGCCCGATATTGAAACAGCTGCCCCACACCGCCACTTCCGATAGGGAGCGCAACGAGAATAGTAGTTATCCAATAAGTAATGTTTTTTGCTTTCATGATTAGTCCAACCCCTCAACCACACTCTCCAGACCGCTAAAGAACTTCTGCCAACCGTACTTTGCACCCTGATAAGCTGCCTGCTGATCGGGACCGAAGCCGGACTGCTCCATGCGAACGTGGGTGCCGCCCTCCGCTGGAGTCAACGTCCAGAGCACTGCCCATTGAAGCCCCGATTCGCTTCCCCCAACACCCCAGTTATAGGACAGGCGTTGGAGTGGGTCGACGATTAGCACCTCGCAGTCGACAACACCATTCCAGTTCGGCACGGGATCGGCCCGAAATTGGAACTTCCGCCCGACCACCGGCTCAAAGTCGTTGTTCATCATCCACTGTGCGAGGAGCGGGCTCTCGGTGAGCGCGCGCCACAGCTTCTCTGGCGGGTGTGGGAATACTCTCTCGACCACAAGGGTGCGGGTACTCTCTGCTGGATTGGTCATGGTTACATCCTTTCCAAAAGTGCTTCAAGACGGTCAAACCGGTCACGCCAGAAGGCGCCGTAGAGATTGAGCCAGTCCACCATTGGCGCCAGCGCGTCGGGCTGTGCGCGATAGTGAGTTTCGCGTCCCTCGCGGCGATGTCGTACCAGCTTTGCTCGCTTCAGCACGGTCAGGTGCTTAGAGACAGCAGGCTGAGATACGCCCGCATAGCGAGTCAATGCGTGGACGGTTTGTTCGCCCTGTCGGGTCAACTCCTCGAAAATGGCCCTGCGAGTCGGATCGGCGAGAGCCCGGAACACGTGATTGGTATTTGACGGCTTCACGGAGCCTCCCCTAAGTCATATGCGTGTTACCAATCCAGGTGTGTTATCTGAATGAGATTTCCGCAGGTATCGTCAAGCACCGCGATGGTCGATCCCGTAGTCTTGGTTGGCTCCTTGGTGAACGTCACGCCGTGTTGCTTTAGCTTGGCGTACTCCTTTTGGACGTCCCCGACGAAGAAGTTAGCCGCCGGTATCCCCTGCCGAAAAATCTCTTGTTGATACGTCTTCGCGGCCGGGTTGGCGTTAGGCTCTAGAACCAGTTGCACGCCTTCTGGTTCGTCGGGTGAGACCACCGTGAGCCATTTGTATTTCCCCGCCGTGAATTCATGTTTCTTCACGAAGCCCAGAACCTCGGTGTAGAACTTCAGGGCCTTATCTTGATCGTCCACAAACACACTCGTTAGTTTGATTTGCATGATTGATCCTTTCTGCCTCTGCGTTGTTAGGTTTTGAATGGGCGGTAATTCATTGCGCTGCCAGCGAGCCAAGACGCTCGAAGATCGTCCGATGCGTCGGATCGGCAAGAGCCCGGAACACGTGATTGGCATTAGCTGTTTCACATACGAAACCATAACCGTTTGGTTATGGTTTGTCAAGAGAGACGCAACACAACTTCTTCGATTGCGCAGCAGGTAGAGACACGATGGATTACAGACAGATCCGAAACGAACTTCGCTTAACTGAGCCTGAGATGCTCCATTTCTCGACGAGAGCATAATCGCCAACGCACTCACCGATGCCGGATTGGTAATACTCAGTTGACTTCTCGTCAGCCATCCTTCGGTCATCAGACGCACATCTGTGTTTAGGGCGACGCGCTTGGAGGGTGCGGTTATTGCCAGCGTTTCAGTTTGGGCCAGGCTTCCTGGAGGTTCCACTTGAAGCCTCGGCAGTGGTAGATGGGGAGCCAGTCGTCGGAGCGGGAGAGCGGGTGGTTTGTGTGGCCGACGATGGTGTAGCTGGCGCACTTGGTCTGCATGTTCTCTTCGTGGCCCTCGCCGAGGACGATGAGGCTCTCGCCGGTGTAGCCGCGGGGGCCCCAGAGCCAGTAGGACTGGTGGCCTCCGATGGATTTGGGGAGGCCGTAGCGGGGGCCGAAGAAGTCGGTGGCTCCGGCGTAGCCGTAGTTGTTGGCGAAGATGGCGGTGCGGCGCTGCTCGTCGGGGGAGAGGGTGTTGTAGTAGGCGGCGACCTTCTGGGCCATCTCGTCCCAGCCGAACATGTCGGCGTAGAGCTGGGGAAGGATGCTGGGTGCGGTGTGCTCGAATTTTTGCTGCTCGATGCCGAGGGCATGCGTGTAGGCGAGGAAGTGCGGGACGGTGAGGACGGGGATGATGGTGGGGGCGTAGATGGCTCCGATGGTAAAGATGCCGAGGGCGAGGAGAGGCTTGACCCAGAGATTGCTCCAGAGCCAGAGAGGGCGGCGAGTGACGCGGTCGATCCAGACGGCTCCGGCGGCGAAGACCATGGGGTAGACGGGGGCGACATAGTACATCTTGCCGCGGAGGAGCATCATCTGGGCGAGGAAGAAGAGGTAGGCCCAGCCGAGGGCTCGGTAGGGGCGGCCTTGTTTCGAGAAGAAGAAGAAAAGTGCGAAGACGACGAGGATGGCTGCAATGTAGCCGAGCATCTCGGCCTGGGCTTTGAGGTAGGGAATGGGTGGGAGGAGGATGTCGCGTCCGCCGGCGCGAACGTTGTGCATCAGCTCGAGGAAGGGGAAGTGGTGGCGCCACTCCCAGAGGAAGTTGGGCAGGGCGATGAAGGTTGCGATGAGGCAGCCGAGCCAGAACCAGCGCGTGCGAAACGATCGGCGGAGGGGTGTGAGGGCCATGCCGACGAGGAGTCCGGCGAGCCAGAAGAGGACGGCGTACTTGTTGAGGATGGTGATGCCAATAAGGGCTCCGACGGCCAGCCAGAGATGGTCGCGGCTCGCGGGTGGGTCGGCCTTGATGATGCGGACGATGAGAAAGGTGATCGCGGTCCAGAGGAGCGGATCGAAGGCGTTCATGGTGAAGAGGTGCGACAAGGCCAGGAGGATCGGGGCCATCAGGGTGGCGAGTGAGGCGAGGAACATGGCCCAGCGGTGGCCTCCGAGCGCACGCGCCATGAGGCCAGAGAGGATGATGGTCGCGGCGCCGGCGAGGGCGGGCAGAAGGCGCAGGGCCCAGAGGGAGGTACCGATGGTGTGGGTCAGGAGCCAGGCGATCCATCCGATGAGCGGGGGCTGGTCGACGTAGCCCCAGGCTGGGTGTTCGCCGCATGCCAGGTAGTAGAGTTCGTCGCGGAAGTATCCGTAGTGGGGGCCGGCGAAGAAGTAGAGGACGATGCGGACGAGAGCGACGGCGACGACGATTGCGGTTCCGGAGATGGCAGGGGTGCGGGCGAGGCTGGGCGTCGCGACGACAGAGGTGGAGTTTGCGGCCATGACGGTTAGTACGGACTGTACAACAGGATTGTTCCGG
>DATDHL010000122.1:0-2707 GCA_036521575.1 Edaphobacter sp.
ACCGAGCCATCGACCGCAATCGTCACACGCTCCTTCGAGAAGTCCAGATTCTGCCAATCCGGATAAGCATCTCCAAACACAAACCCGCCATGCAGCGCCAGATCGGCAATCCCCGACATCTTCGAGGCCTGCGCCGGATCGACCAGTGCGCTCTCCAATATCTCAATCGCCGGATGACAGCTCGCAATCGCCGCAATCACTTCATCCCGCGTGTAAGGCGTCTCTCGTGGAGGCAGATCCTTTCCCAGCAAAAACGCGATCTCCGCCTCAAGCCCGCGGTAGCGATGGTTCAAACCACGCAGCTCGCAGCCGCTGCACGACATCCAAACCAAGGGCATCGGAGCAAACGACGGTGTCGCATCCGGTGTCGGAGCCCCAACCTTCCATCCGCCTATCGCCTCATACGCCCACGACATGCGGTCCTGTACGAAGTATGCCTCTTCCAGCGTCGCCGGTCGGTTATCCATTGGAAGATCCATGATGGGCTTACATGTTCTCCGCGCGTCGAGCAACATGTCTGCCGCATCCATCAGCTGTCGTTCCTGCGCGCCGCTTATCATCCGAACAGTTTGCACCAACTCGCCCCGTTCTGTCTCGTCGCTGACTCGAAGTCTCAGCACCCATCCGTCAATCTTTCGCCATCCAATCGCCCGCCTCAGGCGTAATCTAACCAACAGCAGCCGTGTCGCGTCTTATCCGTAAGGCCGCAAGGGAAGGGAACCGCAAACATGCTTCTCCGCAAGTCCAACCGTTTCGACGGCAACATCCGCTCCTCCGACATCACCCCGCAAGAGGCCTTCGAGAACCACCAGCGCACTCGCCGCAACTTCCTCACCGGAGCCGTCACCCTCGGAGCAGGCGCTATCGCAGCCACCCGCATCCCCGGCCTCATCCACCCCGCAACCGCCGTACAAGCTGCCGATGATCTCCAGGCCGCACCCAGCAAATACACAACCACCGAGCCCCAGACTCCCTTCAACAAAGCCCCCCCCTACAACAACTTCTACGAGTTCGGCACCGACAAATCTGACCCCGCCAGGAACGCCCACACCCTCAAGCCGCGCCCGTGGACGGTTCAGGTTACTGGCCTGGTCAAAAAGCCCCTCACCCTCGACGTCGACAGCATCATGAAGTACCGCCCCATCGAGAGCCGCGTCTACCGCCACCGCTGCGTCGAAGCCTGGTCCATGGTCATCCCCTGGGACGGCTACTCCCTCTCCGAATTCATCAACTTCTGCGAGCCGCTTCCCAGCGCCAAATTCGTCCAGTTCGTCACCCTCGCAGACCGCAAGCAGATGCCTCTCCCAGGTGGCTACGACTGGCCCTACACCGAAGGCCTACGTCTCGACGAGGCCATGAACCCCCTCGCTCTGCTGACCTTCGGCTGCTACGGCCAAACACTGCCCAATCAGAACGGCGCACCTATCCGCGTCGTCATGCCCTGGAAGTACGGCTTCAAGAACTGCAAGTCCATCGTCAAATTCAACTTCACCGACAAGCAGCCCAAAACAACCTGGAACCAGATCAACTCCGACGAGTACGGCTTCTACTCCAACGTCAACCCCACCGTCGATCATCCCCGCTGGACGCAAGCCCGCGAGCGCCGCATCGACTCCAGCCTTCTGCCGCACACGATCCCAACGCAGATGTTCAACGGATACTCGGATCAGGTCGCCAGCCTCTACACCGGCATGAATCTCAATCGGAACTACTAAGGGGAGATCTCACCGGTCTACCGTCGTTCCTCGCAGATCATCCACTACCGGAACCGCAGCCAGAACTAGGACCACCACCGCCAGCGGCAACGTAGCCAGAAAACCAATGTGCTTGAACCCTATCGCACCAATCACTCCACCGATAAAAAACAGGCCGACCAGCGACGTCAGCAACCAGAGCTTCTCCCCATCAGCCCGCACAGCCCCCGCCTCCAGTCTCCGCCGATTCCAGTACATCGCCTTACCCAACTCAATCCCGATGTCCGTCACCATCCCGGTCACGTGAGTCGTCCGAATCTCAGCCTGCGAAATCTTGGTAATGATGGCATTCTGCAGGCCCATCGTGAAGCACAGCAGGGCCGCCGTGGACGACACCAGAAACCACCGGTGCTGTTCAAACCGACTGCCCAGCAGACCAAAGCTCACCAGCATCGCAGCCTCCACCATGAGCGGAAACGCGTACTCGCTCTCCAGATTCCGCCGTCGTCCCCAGTTCACCAGCACTGCCGTACAGGCTGCTCCTGCAAGGAACGCCAGCAGAGCACTCAGCCCAACCGCCGTCCATCCCACCTCACCCAGCGCCAGATTGTCCGCCATCGCCGACACAATCCCCGACATATGCGACGTGTACTGCTTCACCGCCACATAGCCTCCCGCGTTCGTTGCGCCTGCAATAAACGCAAGAAAATGCGCCAACTGCCGATTCGCGGCCTGGCTTCGTTCCCTTCCCGTCAATCTGCGTAAATAAAAGACTGGCATATTTCGAAAGCTATACTTCCATCATCGCAGGCTTGCGTCCCGCCGCACCAGCCCGATGCCGCCCGCTCAGTCAACACGCTCCCGTCCAACCCATACCGAGCTAAACTAACCCAGCCGCCCATGCCCAAACGAGCCATCGTCGCCCTCAAAGTTCTCGTGCATCTCCTCTGCCTCGTTCCCGCGGCTTGGCTCGTGCACTTCTACACCTCCGGAGCGCTCGCCCTGAACGCTGA
>DATDHL010000123.1:0-2187 GCA_036521575.1 Edaphobacter sp.
GTTAGCAACAGCACACAACTTACCGCTACAGTTCCGGCAGCAAACCTCACCACTCTCGGATGGGCAGCCATCTCAATCTCCAATCCTGCCCCAGGCGGCGGAATCTCGTCCTCCACACCGCTCTCCATCTATAACGTCATCACTCTGGGCGTGAACCACATCCTCTACGACCCGTTCACCCGCAAACTATACGCCAGCGTTGGTTCCGGTTCGTCTACGATCACCGGAAACTCGATCGCAGCTATCACGCCCGAGACAGGTGCCATAGGCACGCCGGTTTCCATCGGCAGTCAGCCAACCAAAATGGCCTTGTCTGACGATGGCCAGATGCTCTACACAATCCTCGCGGGCAGCAGCAGCATAGCTCGCTTCAATATGCTCACTCAGCAGGCCGACTTTTCTTACACTCCCGCAACCAGCACATATAACGCGAGTACAGGTGGCTTCCGCGACATTGCCGTACTCGCCGGTAGCGAGGATACCGTCGCGTTGGATCTCGGTTATACCAGTGGTCTGGCACTCTATGACTTCAATCCGACTTATAAAACTGCCGCTCTCCGTGGGGCCGTGACAGGCCTCTACAGCGGCACAAGCCTGCAGTTCTTGAATCCCAGCACTCTGCTCGTCTTCAATAGCGATACCTGGGGAACCCTCGATAATTATCCGATTACCTCATCTGGCTTCCAGTACTACAACACTTCGCAGCACACGTCCTCCACGCTCCTTCACTTCGGTTCCTTCAAATTGAGCGGCGGCCTGGCCTTCGCCGACTACGGCGGCGTAGCAAACCCCTTGACGAGTCCCGCGACCCAAATCGGATACTATCCCCCACTCAACACTAATGCTTACAACCAGGTAGTAGCACCCGACACGGCCCTTAGCCGAGTCTTCTTCCTCGGGGGCACGAATACCTCGACAAACTACTACTCCAATCTCGACGGCATCATTGCCTACAACCAGAGCACCTTTCTTCCGGCATCTGTAGTCTCTCTCAACATGGCGGCCACGGAAGGCGCCAACACCTCCTACACTGGTGTCGACCTCGTCCGCTGGGGCCAGGACGGCTTGGCAGCTCTCACCAGCGGAGGCCATATCTACATCATGCGTGGACCTGTTGTCGTCCCGCAGCTCCTCAACCAAAACTCAGCCGCTACCCTCTCCGCTGCTGCACCGGCAAACATCGCCCACGGCACCGGCAACACCATGCTCACCATCACCGGCAGCGGCTTTATTCAGGGTGCAGCCGTCACCTGGAACGGCAGCTACCGCACCACCACCTGGGTCGACTCCTCTCACCTGACCGTAGCCATCCCCGCCAGCGACCTCGTCAGCGCGGGTTCGGCCACTCTCGTCGTCACCAACCCCGGAGCCTCGGCCTCCGGCTCCATCACCTTCACCATCAACTAGTCTCACCTCAACCGAAAAAGGCGTGCTCCGGTTCCATCGGTGCACGCCTTTTCTCATGCCCATCAGAATTCCCTCCCCCAAAAGTCCCACCCCCAGCGAACACAAAACCGCCTACCTCCATCTACCCTCAAAGATATGTGTGGAATCGTTGGCTACATCGGCCCTCAACCCGTCGTCCCCGTCATCATTGAAGGCCTGCGCCGCCTCGAATACCGCGGCTACGACTCCGCAGGCATAGCCGTAGCCGGAGGCCCCACTGCCCTCGAACTCCGCCGCGCCCCCGGCAAGCTCCGCAACCTCGAGTCCGTCATCGCCGCCAACCCCATCGACGGCACCTTCGGCATCGGCCACACCCGCTGGGCCACCCACGGCCGTCCCACCGAAGAGAACGCCCACCCCCACCGCGACTGCACCGGCACCCTCGTCGTCGTCCACAACGGCATCGTCGAAAACTACATCGCCCTCAAAAAAGAACTCACCGCCGCCGGACACACCTTCGTCACCGAAACCGACACCGAGATCATCGCCCACCTCATCGAACAAGAGATCGCCAACGAAAATGGCATCGTTCTTGAAGAAGCAGTAAGAAGAGCCGTCCACCGACTAACCGGAGCCTTCGCCATCGGCGTCCTCTCCGCACACGAGCCCAACAAGCTCGTCGCCGCCCGCATGGGCCCACCCGCCGTCATCGGCATCGGCGAAGGCGAATTCTTCCTCGCCTCCGACGTCCCCGGCATCCTCCACCACACCCGCAACATCCACTTCCTCGCCGACGGCGAA
>DATDHL010000124.1:0-2210 GCA_036521575.1 Edaphobacter sp.
ATCCTCTATTTTCTGTCAACCCATATCATCAGACGCTAAAAATGGTCAGCCCGTTTCCATGTGACTGCAGATTGCTGGATCCCATGTTCGTTTGAGGAGATTTGCCAAGAGTAGATGGAGAGGTGTATTTTGTTCGGGTCCGAAATAATATCTCTTGATGTGTTGATGTAAGTTTGGTGATGCAACAAAATCGAGCGATTCGAAGGGACATACAAGATGAGTCACGAAGCATTGGCACGGCGAGCGTTTCTGAAGGGTGCGGCCAGCGGGATTGTGGGTTCGGGATTGATGGCGGGGATGCCGGCCTTTGGGCTGGATATTGATCCGGCGCGTGTTGCTCATGAGGTGGCTGAGCCGGGGCAGGATGCGGAAGCCAAGCCGAAGTACTCGATCAAGTTCGGTGTGTGTGGGATGAGCCATGATCACATCTATGGAATGGTTGGTGCGATTCAGCGTGGTGGCGGGGTGCTGGTATCGGCCTACGGCGCGGAGTCGGACAAGAAGGCGGCGTTTGCGAAGAGGTTTCCTGATGTGAAGATGGTTGGGTCGGAGGAGGAGGTTCTGAATGATCCTTCGATTCAACTAGTGCTGAGTTCGACGATTCCGGATCAACGAGCCGATCTTGGGATTCGTGTGATGAAGCTGGGCAAGGATTATTTGAGCGATAAGCCGGGTGCGACTTCGCTGGCGCAGATCGATGGGATTCGTAAGACGATTGCCGAGACGAAGCGAATATACGGGATTCTTTACAGCGAGCGGCTTGAGGTAAAGGCTGCGGTGAAAGCTGGCGAGTTAGTGCATGCGGGAGCAATTGGGCGGGTGATCCAGACGATCAATATCGCTCCACATCAGATTGTTCAGCGCGGCGCTGATCCGTATGCCGGGGGCGCGGGGGGAAGGCCGGATTGGTTCTGGGAGCCGTCACAGTATGGCGGGATTTTGACGGATATTGGGTCGCACCAGGTGGATCAGTTTTTGTACTACACGGGATCGACGGAGGCCGAGGTTGTGGCTTCGCAGGTGGCGAATGTAAATCACAAGGCGAAGCCGAGGTTTCAGGACTTCGGCGACATGATGCTGCGTGGTGACCGCGGATTTGGGTATGTCCGTCTGGACTGGTTTACGCCGGATGGGCTGGGCACGTGGGGCGATGGGCGGTTGTTCATCCTAGGAACGGATGGGTACATCGAGCTGCGTAAGTATGTGGATGTGGCGCGGTCGAAGGCTGGCAACAACCTGTTCATCGTGGACAAGAACGAGGCTCGGTTTATCGACTGCAACAATCTGACGCTGCCGTTTGGGCCGCAGTTCGTTTCGGATGTGGTGAACAGGACACATACGGCGCAGGACCAGACGCAGGCTCTGCTGGCTGCTGAGCTAGTGGTGCGGGCGCAGATGAAGGCTACGAAGGTGGAATTAAAGGGCTAGCAACGAGGAGGACTCATGGCGACGAAGCGTGAGCATGGTGTTTCCCGGCGAAGGTTTTTGCAGACTTCGCTGGGTGCGGCAGCTGTGGCGGGGTTTCCGGCGATTGTGCCTGCGAGAGTGCTGGGGCAGATAGCTCCCAGCAAGCAGATCAACGTTGGCGCGATTGGTGTGGGGCGCATCTCGCGAGGACATGATCTGC
Organism: Edaphobacter sp.; assembly: GCA_036521575.1. Lineage (GTDB taxonomy): Bacteria > Acidobacteriota > Terriglobia > Terriglobales > Acidobacteriaceae > Edaphobacter. Next base: position 1,628 of record DATDHL010000124.1, read on the forward strand.
CGGCGATTTTGCGGAATGATACGGCTCGCGTGATGGCGGTGTGCGACTTATCTGCAGATCGCGTCGTGGAGGGGAAGAAGTTCGTCAATGACTTCTACGCGAAGAAGACTGGGAAGCCGTATGACGGGGTGACGGGCTACTCGAACTTTCGCGAGCTACTGGCTAACAAGGACATCGACGCGGTCGTGATCTCGACGCCGGACCATCAGCATGCGATTCTCGCCGTGGCTGCGGTGCGGGCAGGCAAGGATGTGTATCTGCAGAAGCCGGCCTCGCTGACGATTGCGGAGGGCCGGTACCTGAGCGATGCGGTGCAGGCGTCGGGACGGATACTGCAAATCGGAAGCCAGCAGCGCTCGTGGAAGCAGTTTCACAGGGCGTGCGAGCTGGTTCGGAATGGACGGATCGGAGAGGTCAAGCACGTCGAGATCGGGCTGCCGGGCGATCCTGCGGGCGGCGATCCTACGCCGATGCCGGTGCCTACTGGGTTCAACTACGATTCGTGGCTGGGCTCGACGCCTGAGGTGCCATATACGGTCGATCGCGTAATGCCGCAGAAGGGCTACGACCGGCCGGGATGGTT
>DATDHL010000125.1:0-2465 GCA_036521575.1 Edaphobacter sp.
CTCGTTCTCCACGATGAGTTCCTGGGGTTTCAGCCCTGCATTGGCCATCGCTCTTCGGTAGCCTTCTATGCGCTGAATGATCGAGTTGAACTGGCTGTCGTAGCCGACGCAGAGGATGCGACGGTGTCCGTGCTCGATCAGATGATCGACGGCCTTCAGAGTGCCCTCGGCATTTTCGACCATCACTTCATCGGTATCCAGTCCCGGGACGGTGCGGTCGAGTGTAACGACGGGAACGCCCCGGTCCTGCAGCTCCTGTAAGAGACGAGGGGAATCCATACGCGAGGGGCAGATGAGCAGGCCAGAGATATTCCTTGACTTCAACAGGGCGAGGGTCTGGTCTTCTTCCTCCACGTCGGATTCGCAGGCGAGCAGCAGCGTTACATAGTCGCGCATGGCGGCGGCCTGTTGGACCGCATGAGCGCAGGCGGAGAAAAATGGGTCGGCGAGGTTGGGGATAACGAGCCCAATGGTACGGGTTGCCTGTCCGCGAAGGGTTCGGGCGGCTTCGTTGGGACGGTATTCCAGTTTGGCGATCGCGCGCTGGACTTTCTCCGCGGTATTGGCCTTTACATATTTGGCGCCGTTCAGGACCCGCGATACGGTCATGCTGCCTACCCCGGCCTCGCGAGCGACATCGGCGATGGTGGGGCCGTTCTGCTTCTTCGAAGGCATTCGGTTGTTCCTGTCTGAGTGCGTTTGACAGCCAATGCGGCGATGCTGGGTGCTTTATGTGGAACGCTGTGATATCGCAACCAGTTCCATGTAATCGAATGGAGGGGGTAACGCTGCATATTCTATCTTGCCGACAGATGGTGGCGAAACACCTATTATTAGGGGCTTACCTCATCAAAAAAATATTTGACATTCCTTGCTAAAGCGTTTTATAAGTTTCAAGTCCTGATTACGATACCAGATTTTGATGCCAAAACAGGCAGCGAGGCACAAGCATGTGCCCCTCAAGGGATCGGATCGGTCAGGACGGTAAGAATTCTTAAGGAGGCAGTAGATGAAGATACTTCGATTCGATGCGGGGGAGGTAGCGAAGGCGTCAGAGCGGATTGCACGCGCTCTCGTTTTAGCTGCCATTGCTCTCGTCATGTGTTTTGTTTCCGGGGTGGCGTATGGCCAGTCAGCGAGCGGAACGATTGCCGGCACGGTTGCCGACGCTACCGGAGCCGTGATCCCGAATGCCGACGTGGTTCTTGTAAACGGTGCGAACGGCGACAGGCGCGTAACGGTGTCGAATGGGAGCGGGTTCTTCAACTTTGCGGCGGTTCCCCCGGCGACTTACAAGGTCACGATCAAGGCTAACGGTTTCGGGGTCTGGGTTGGAACCGACATCATTCTGCATCTTGGCGAAAACCATGTGTTGCCAAATATTGCGTTGAAGATCGCTTCGTCTGAGGCGCAGGTGGAGATCGTCTCTTCTCAGGCTGGGGTTATTCCGACGGATTCAGGTGCGAGTTCGACGACGCTCAACAGTGACCTGGTAGAGAATCTCTCGATCCAGGGCCGCGACGCAGCCGAACTAGTCAAGTTCATGCCCGGCATGGGGATGAATTCAGGTCTCTCCCAAAGTGAGTTCAGCAGCCAGACGACGGCAACCAATAGTGGCCCCATCGGGTCGTTTTCCGCCAACGGGACGCAGCCCTACGGCAGCATGCAGATGACGCTGGATGGCGCGAGCCTGGTGGACGTCGGCAACCAGGGAACCCAGATCGCCAACGTGAACGGGGACCAGACGGCCGAGTTCACTTATCTGAATGCTGCCTTTGGCGCGGACACTCCACGTGGTCCCGCGATCATTCAAATTACAAGCAAGGGTGGCGGGTCAAATTATCATGGCAACGTATACACCTACCTGCGCAACTGGCAAGCGAACGCAAACGATTCTTATTTCAAAGCAACAGCTAACGGAGTGAATCAACGGCCGATGGATCACCAGGTCTACCCCGGCGGGACTTTTGGCGGCCCCGTTCGTATCCCAGGAATCGGCTTCAACCGTAATCGTGACAAGCTCTTCTTCTTTGGTGGCTTCGAGAAGATGTACCAGAATCCATTTCCGACGCTGCACCAGCTGGTGACTCCCACCACGGCTATGATCAATGGCGACTTCAGCGCCGCGACGCTGCCCGGTGCGCAGACCAGCGGCTCATCATGGTGGCCGTCGGCGCAGGTTCCATGCGCAAATGCTGCAAACTGGACGTCGTTCTGCCCTGTCGCGGACAGCGATGGCAATCCTTATCCGAAGGGCAATCCCTTTCCGAACGGCAAGATTCCGGCGTCCATGATGGACCCGAATGGAAAGGCTTTGCTCACCTATCTGAACAAGGTCAATGCACCTAACATCGATCCGGCCACGCACAACGGCTATAACTTCCAGTACCTTGACGCTGCTCCGGTCAACCGTTGGGAACTGCGTTTGCGCGGAGACTACGCGCCGACGGTCAACGACAAGATTT
>DATDHL010000126.1:0-3873 GCA_036521575.1 Edaphobacter sp.
CTCGCCGTCGAGGTCTACGGCGGATCGGGATTCGTGAAGGACTATCCCGTGGAGAAGCTCTACCGCGACGCCAAGATCGGAAAGATCTACGAGGGCACCTCCTTCATGCAACTGGCCACAATTGCGAAGCTAACACTTTGACGACAATGATTTGAGTCATTTCGACTACGGCGGGCCGCAGGTTTTACACTAGTGGTCAGGCCATTTATCCGATGACAAAGAACCCGAATGCAGCCCCGCGGACACCCTTGCCCTTTCTGGGCCTGGCGTGTGCGGTTGGCGTATCGACGATGTACTACAACCAGCCGCTGCTCGAAGAGATGGGTCGCACCTACAACGCCACGGCGGGGCAAACGGGATTTGTAGCAGTGGCAACGCAGGTAGGGTATGCGGTGGGGCTTCTCCTCTTCGTTCCGCTGAGCGATGTGCTCGAGCGCCGCGCCCTGATGATGCGTATGTACGGCGCGGTGGCGATTGGTCTCCTTCTTGTCTCGATGGCACCAACATTGGGCTGGCTGATCGCTGGCAGCGTGCTGATCGGAATGCTCGCCTCAGTCACGCATGTGGTGCTACCGATTGCGCCCGATCTTGTAAGCCACGAAGAGCGCGGCCGCGCTATCGGCATCGTGATGACCGGCCTGCTGCTGGGTATCCTTCTCGCCCGAACCTTCGCCGGATGGGTGAGCCATATCCACGGCTGGCGATGGGTCTTTGTCATTGCTGCGGTGATGAATGCAGCCTTTGTACCGTTGCTATGGCGCGTCATGCCCAAGCTCCCGCCCAAGCAAGAGTTGCGCTACTCCGACGCCATGCGCTCGCTGTGGACGCTGTTCCGCGCCCACCCGCTGTTACGCGAATCATGTGTGATCGGAGCGTTGGTCTTCGCATCCTTCAGCTGTTTCTGGACGACGCTGGTCTTTCTGCTGGAGAGCCACTATCACCTCGGCGCAGGTGTAGCCGGAACCTTCGGCCTCGTCGGAGCAGCAGGCGCACTGGTAGCTCCATTCGCCGGAAAGCTCGCCGATAAGCACGGCTCCCGCTGGGTCATCTCCGTAGGGATGGCGCTGCTGGCCAGCTCCTACGTCTTGCTGTGGGGCGAGGAAAGGGCGCGCATGGCCACGATGCTGCATCTCGCGGCGCTGGCCGTCGGTGTGATCATCTTGGATGTCGGCGCGCAGATGACCCAGGTGGCCAATCAGACGCGAATCTTCGGACTCGCTCCCGGGGCCAGGGGCCGCATCAATACTGTCTATATGACTGTGTACTTCACCGGAGCCGCCGTCGGATCAGCGCTGGCTACCAGAGCATGGGTGTGCTGGCAGTGGAACGGCGTCTGCGCTCTTGCTATTGGACTGATCGCATTGGCCGCACTGCGCCATGCCACGGGATGCCGCACGCCGGAGCAGGATCACTGCCATCCAACGGCCGAAGATGAATTGATGGAAGCCTAGAAAGAACGACGCAGAGTGGGGTGGTGAGCGAGGCAGGGCTCGAACCTGCAACCGTCAGCTTAGAAGGCTGATGCTCTATCCATTGAGCTACTCGCCCGCGTGTCATCCTCTATTGTAATGGTTGTATCAAGTAGCCGAGATGCAACATCCGATCCGTAATCTAAAGACAGCAATCCAGGAGAGAAATCAGCGATGGAACGACTCAAAGGCAAGCGGGCACTCATCACAGGCGGCACGACAGGCATCGGCCTCGAAACGGCCCGGCAGTTTCTCAACGAAGGCGCGCGTGTCGCCATCACCGGAAAGAACCCCGCGACTCTGGAAGCCGCGCGCAAAGAACTCGGCAGCGATGTGCTGGTCATCGACTCCGACGCAAGCGACATAGCCGCTCAGAAGGCACTCGCAGAGACGGTCGGCAAGGCCTTCGGCGAACTCGACATCCTGTTCGCGAACGCGGGCATCGCCGAGCTGCGACCAGTAGCCCAGTGGGACGAAGCCGCCTTCGATCGCACCTTTGGGATCAACCTCAAAGGGCCATTCTTCCTCATCCAGGCGCTTCTGCCATTCTTCGCCAATCCCGCGTCGATTGTCCTGAACGGCTCGGTGAACGCCCACATCGGCATGGCGAACTCCTCTGTCTACGGAGCCTCGAAGGCTGCGTTGATCTCGTTGACGCGCACACTCTCCGGCGAGCTCATCTCCCGCGGCATCCGCGTTAACGCCGTAAGCCCCGGCCCAATCGAGACTCCGCTCTACAGCAAGCTCGGACTATCCGAATCCGATTTGAAGGCGGTGGCAGGTTCGATCAAATCGCAGGTCCCCGCCGGACGATTCGGGACTCCGATCGAGGTCGCAAAAGCAGTCGTCTACCTCGCCTCAGACGAGTCCGCCTTCGCGGTCGGCAGCGAGATACTCTTCGATGGTGGAATGAGTCTGTAAGGGATGCTGAAGTCTTTGTTCTGCTAGGGCGCGACTAAAGTCGCGCCCTAGCAGAACGATTTCAATGGGGCTTTAGCCCCTGAGGGAACCCTTCCGCGCCGCAACCGACTTTTTCAGCACCCCTCTGTAATGCTTCATAGTTGGAGCGGGTGAGAAGCTCGCTCCTAAGGAAGCGAAAAGGCCCGCCCGCGTAACACCGCAACAACGTCGTTCAAGGCCGCAGCCCAATGTTCTTCGGCAGTCGGCAGGTCGTGCCCCAGCGCCTTGACGTACAGGCTGAGCGCGAAGCCCTCGTGGGCAACGGTGATATCAATCAGTGCAGGTCGCAACACGCAGTCGAGCAAAGCGTGCGGATGGTCGAGAGGTGCAGCCTGCCGCGTCAGCCGATGCAGCAACTGCTCGTGCTGGTGAAACGAGGCAAAGGTGGAGCGCTCGCGCCACAGAATATCGATGTAGCTGGCAAAGCCCGCAGGCGTGTCCTCGAGAATCTGGTCAAGCTCAAGCCTTAGCCGTTCCAACTCCTCTCCATCCTTGGCGAAGTCCAGCGCCCACGCGTCGCACTTCGCCGTGAAGACGACAGACCTTGGCGCGTTCAGGGCGCGAAGAGCGTGCATCAGCGGAGGGTAAAGTTCGGCCTCTGGCAGATGGTCGAGATCGTAGGGGTTCTCGCGCAGGTCGATGAAGTGGCGGTCGGGATGAGCAGGATCGGACCACGGGACGACCAGCACGGGGTCATCCGCGCCGCATTCAACGGACCACTCGCAGAGCATTTTTTTATCTTAGCTGCTCAACTCAATTCATCCGCCTGCGATTCGAAGCAAATAACCTTGTCAAGTCGCAAAACCGTCTATCTTGATCATCTGCAAAGAGATACAGACTGCCGAATCATTCCGTCCCATTCGTTAGAATATTAATAGTCCCCCAACGAGAAACTGAGCGGATCGATCACTTTTGGCTGATAAGTCCAGACCAGGTCCAGACCTAGGTCTTTTTTTTGGAATACTTTAGGACCTAAAGTACGGGGGGTGGGGGGTCAGGCGTGAGCCAGCAAAAAGCGCAGCAACGTATGCTCGGCCCAGTACCCGTCGTAGCCGGCGGTTCGGTCGGCAGCGGCAAGGTAGGCGCAGTGGCCACCATGCTGAGTCTCAATAAATGTGATGTGCGGATTTGCAGCGATCAGCGCGCGGCTCTCAGGCATGATCCGGAGGAACGGATCGTCGGCCGCATTCAGAATGAGCGTAGGGACGACGATGCGGTCGAGAACGCGCGCGGCAGCGGCACGATAGTAGTAATCGTCAGCACCTGTAAAGCCCGAGTAGAGCGCCGTGATACGGTCGTCGAACTCCCGGATGGAGCGAAGACTGACGGTGAGGTTGGGATCGAAGGCCCGGGGAAAGAGCGCAGCCTTCCGGCGGAAGCGACGGTTGAGTGCACGGAGGAACTTGATCTCGTAGAGCCGGTTGATCGGCGCATGAAGCGCATC
>DATDHL010000127.1:0-2851 GCA_036521575.1 Edaphobacter sp.
CCACCTCGGCTATCACGCCACCATGGCCGAAGGCGCCGAGCAGGCCCTTCACCACCTCCGCGAAGACCCGGCCTATGACCTCGTCCTATCCGACATCATGATGCCCCACACCGACGGCCTCAGCCTCCTCGACCAGCTCTGCGCCGACTACCCCAGCATCCCCGTCGTCATGCTCACCGCCGTCCACGACATCCACGTAGCCACCAACGCCTTCCGCCGCGGCGCCGTCGACTACCTCCTCAAACCATTCCAGCGCAACCAGTTAGAAGCCGTCGTCAATCGCGCCGTCGAGCACAGTCGCCTCCGCCGGCAAAACACCGCCTACCTCCAGAACCTCGAAAACATGGTCTCCGCCCGCACCAGCCGCCTCCGCGCCACCATGGCCGACCTCGAGCGTAGCTACGACATCACCCTCGAAGCCATGGGCGACGCCCTCGATCTCCGCGACCAGGAGACCGAAGGCCACTCGAAGCGAGTCACCGCCTACACCATCGCAATGGCCCGCACCATGGGCGTCCACTCCGACGATCTGAAAACCATCGCCCGCGGAGCCTTCCTCCACGACATCGGCAAAATCGCCACTCCCGACAGCATCCTCCTCAAACCCGGCCGCCTCAACCCCGAAGAGATGGCCATCATGCGCGAACACTGCGAACGCGGCTACCATATGATCCGTAAGATCCCGTTCCTCCGCGAAGCCGCCGAGATCGTCTACGCCCACCAGGAACGCTTCGACGGCACCGGCTATCCACGCGGCCTCCGCGGCATCGAAATCCCCCTGGGCGCACGCATCTTCGCCATCGCCGACACCCTCGACGCTATGACCTCCGACCGCCCCTATCGCAAAGGCACCACCTTCGAAGCCGCAAAAAAAGAGATAGCCCGCTGCTCCAACCACCAGTTCGACCCCGCCATTGTTGAGATCTTTCTCAACATGCCCACCGAATGCTGGACCGATCTACGCACCGAAATAGAGACTCTATCTCCGTCCATTCTCTCCACAAAACTTTGCCACCCTGAAGTTGCGCAAGGCCTTCAAGCCGTCTAGCATCCCCGTAGCGTCTCACAGCACGGTGATGCCGAATGGAAGCAAACACGAGGTGAATCAATGAAATCAGCCCTCTCTACCGCCGAAGTCGATGCTCTACTCAAATCCAATCCCGAGTGGAAGCTCCTACAGGGCAAGCTTGTCCGCGAATGGACCTTCAAGGACTTCGTCGAAGCCATGGCCTTCGTCAACCGCGTAGCAGAACTCGCCGAATCAGCCGGCCACCACCCCGACATCGACATCCGCTACAACCGCGTCCAACTCGGACTCATCTCCCACGACGCAGGCGGCATCACCAGTCGCGACGCCGCCATGGCCGCCCGCATCACCAGAGAGCTCAAATAGTCTCTAAGAATCGTCTCCCAAAATTGCAGACTGACGATGAAGCATCTCAAGCTGGGACTAAACAGTCAGTCTCAATCGAGGCGTGCGCATCTGGAACCGCAATCCGGATCTCTGTTCGTGTCCGGGGATCGAGTGTGCTGCAGGCGAATCACATGTCTGCCGCGACTATAAACTCAGATCGATTTTCGCAAACATATGTAATATTGCACAGCTTTGCGCTGTCAAAATTGACAGCGCGTCCTCCGTCCCGTTGATAGCATCCAAACTCCGATAAGTATGATGAAAAGAAGCGACGGGGAGTAAGAAGCAGCAGAGACCGAACAATACATTTTTCTTTAGAAATTGCACATCAAGCTCGGTGTGGGACTACACGAACGAGTCCGGCGACATGGGGTTATCAGGGGAGTCGGGCGCGTCGTGTACGAGCGGTACCGCCTGGGGTGCCAGAATCTTGAAAGGTCGTCGCAGGTGCAGTGGCGACTCAGTGGTCAAGCTCTTACCGCCGGCCACAACCGCCAATAAGAGTGCCGCTGCGGCCATAAAATAAAGTAATCCGTTGATACCCGAGAGGGACATGATGCTTGTGCCGATGAGCGGGCCCAACACTGAGCCAAGTCCACTCACGAGAATGAGTTGGCTGCTCACTCCTACAACCTCATCGGCGGGCATACGATCGTGTGCATTGGCCACACAGACAGGATAAAGCGTCGACATAAAGCCGCCGAGTAAGGCAGCAGCGGGCAGAATCATCGGCAAGGAAGGCGGCAGAAAGACTAGGCCAACAGCAGCGCCTGCAAAGCCGAGTCCAAGCGCTGTAAGCACAATGCGTCTGTCGAAGCGATCCGAGATTCGCCCCACTGGGACTTGAAACGCGAGCCCTCCGAGCACTGCCGCTAGCATGCATAACGCGATAGTTGCGCGCTCAATATTTTTGTCCTGCATCCACGCAGGAACGAGTGCATAGAACGCGCTACTGATAAGCCCGCTCACCGCGCAGCCGGCAACTGCGACAGGTGCCGCGCGCGCGATCCGGCCAAATGCCAGCTTCACTGCGGCGGTCGCCTGAGGCGGCTCAGCGCGGGTAGTACTCACCATAACAAGCGCTACAGCGAACAGCGCGACAATCGCGTTGAATGGTCCTGTCCCCTTCATCTCGACCCAGCCAATTAGGAGCTGTCCCACCGCGAGAGCCACAAAGGTGCCAACCATATAGATTGAGAAAACCCGTCCACGCTCCGATGGCTGCGCCTTTGCGTTGAGCCAGCTCTCGGTTGTGACGAAGACCCCGGCGCAGCCGAACCCGACGATCGCGCGCAGAACAAACCAAGACCACGGCCCGACCATGAGCGGCATCGCCGCAGTAGCAGCAACCACCAGCCCAGCAAAGGCAGAATAGGCACGGATGTGTCCGACTCGCTCGATAATCTGTGCGCAATATAAGGCTCCCAAGGTGAAGCC
>DATDHL010000128.1:0-7528 GCA_036521575.1 Edaphobacter sp.
GTCGTCCTCGAGCGGACCGGGAAGCTGGCCCTGGAAAATATATAGTTCGTCGTCGGGGAGGCTCTTCAAGGTGGCTTGAGGGAGTCCGAAGTTTTTTGAGAGCACATCGGGAGGGGTATGGGCGAGCCAGTCTGAGATCAGGAAGGTCTGGTACTCGGAGAAGCCGCCTTCATCGAAGACGAGCAGAAACTCACAGCCATCGGGTCTGAGGCCCTGGATGGAATGAGGGTAGCCGGCGGGGAAATACCAGATGTCGCCCTCGCTGACGTCGTCGATGAAGATGGTGCCATCGGGGTTCAGCACAGTCACGCGAGCGTTGCCGTGGATCATGAACGCCCACTCATTGGCGGTGTGCCAGTGCAGTTCACGGTACCCTCCCGCGGTCAGGCGCATATTGACGCCGGCGAGGTCTCGTGAGATCGGCAGATCCTTCTCGGTAACCTGCCGGGTCCACCCACCATCCTGAATGCGTCGATGAGAGAGGTCGAAGGAGTACCAGAAGGGACCGACATCGCCTCTGTCAGTGACAGGAGGGACTTCGGAAGATGAGTTCTGCGCAGCAATGGATTGGTTGACCGGGCCCGGGTTGCTGGTGGAGTGATTCTGCTCGCCTTTGCTAATCTCGCTTTTGCTCTGAGCCGCGGCAAGCGGAGTAGCCATGACGGCTCCGGTGCTGATGGCTGCGGCTGCGGCGCCTAAAAAGGAACGGCGGCTTACGGATTCCTTTGACTGGGGGTGATTGCTCTGCATTACTGGCTCCTTACGGGACATAAGGTTGCGCCCTCGCTCGGCAAGTCGGCGCGCGACGGACTTGGGGAAGACACCGACAGAAACTATAAGACATGCCTTGCTGGGTTGTATTAAAGGCAGTTTTGGCCTATCAAATGGCAGGTTTTCGTGCGGATATCGGGAGAGGCCCTGCGACTTGGGTGGCGCGCTGCTGATATCATCAAGCCGATCGTTATGAGTGACACTACAGAGACCGGAAAACCGAAGATACGTGAGAAGGGCCGTCTTATGTCGGCCTCTGAAATTGAACGAACCCTGGTGCGGCTCGCCCATGAAATCGTAGAAAAGAATGACGGCGGAGCCAACCTCGGTCTAGTGGGAATCAAGCGACGGGGGATTCCGCTGGCGAGACGGATCGGTGATCTGATTGCCAAGATCGAGAAGCATCCGGTGGATACGGGCGTGCTCGATATCAGCTTCTATCGCGATGACCTGACGACTGATGGGCCACGGCCAACGGTGGCGGCAGGAGCCATCGGATTCGACGTAACAGGCCGAGACATCATCCTGATGGACGATGTGCTCTACACCGGAAGGACGATTCGCGCGGCACTCGACGCACTGTTCGATCAGGGACGTCCGAAGAGCGTCCAGCTACTGGTGTTGATCGATCGGGGACATCGCGAGCTACCGATCGAAGCGACGTTTGTGGGACGTTCGATTCCTACCTCCAGCCGCGAGATCATCGAGGTGAAGTTGAACGAGGTGGACGGCCAGGAGCAGGTTGTGCTGGTCGAGTTGGTGGACTGAGTCGATGGCGCAGTCTTCTAAGTCGACCTCGACATACCCTTCCGGGTCTCTGCTTAGCGTTACCCACCTGACGGTTGAGGATATCTCAGCGATCCTTGGCGCTACGGCTCGGATTGAGCAGATGCCTCATATCGAGCGTGTCGCTCTGCTGGATGGCTGCAAGGTTGCACTGCTGTTCTATGAATCGAGTACGCGAACACGTACGTCGTTTGAATTGGCTGCCAAGTCGCTAGGTGCAACAACGACGCTGGTAAGCGATAAAAGCTCCTCAATCGAAAAAGGCGAGAGCCTGAAGGATACTGGGCTCACGCTGCGAGCGTTGGGTGCGGAGTGCATTGTCCTCCGGCATCTGTCTTCAGGTGCGCCGTTTCTGCTAGCGCGGCAGACAGGACTTCCAGTGCTGAATGCTGGTGACGGGATGCATGAACATCCCTCTCAGGCGTTGTTGGATCTGCGGACGATGCTCACGCGACTGCCGGGCTTTGATCCCACAACGGTGCATGCGACGACGCTGGCCGGAGTGACGGTAGTGATTACAGGCGACATCCTGCACAGCCGCGTGGCGCGCTCGAACGCGATGTTATTGCCCAGGCTGGGAGCAAGGGTATTGCTGTGCGGGCCGGAACCGCTGCTGCCCGAGATCGCGCGAGAGCTGGGCGAAGGCGTGGAGATCGAGCGGGACTTCGATCGAGCGTTGCGGCAGGCACAGGTGGCCATGATGCTGAGAATTCAGCGAGAGCGCCTGTCCGGACTGGAATTGGACCTGGGTGAGTACATCGCGCGCTATCAACTGAACGCTGAGCGATTGGCGGCAAGTGCGCCTAAGGCATTGGTCATGCATCCAGGGCCTATGATCCGTGGGCACGAGATCGCGGGCGAGGTGGCAGACGGACCACAGTCGGCGATTGAGGACCAGGTGCGGCACGGGCTGGCGGTGCGGTCGGCATTGCTGGTACGCGCGTTGAGCGCAGACGGATTCGAGAGTGTGACAGCATGAGCGACCTGTTGATTTTGAACGGACATCTGGTCGATCCAGCCAGCAGTGTGAACGCCGCACGAGATTTGCTGCTGCGAGATGGCCGTGTGGCTGCGGTGGAGACACCTGGGGGATTGAACGGTGTGCAGGCCACGGAGACGATTGATGCGACAGGCATGGTGGTCGCGCCGGGATTAGTAGACGTACACGTGCATCTGCGCGAGCCGGGACAGACCTACAAAGAGACCATCGCATCGGGAACAGCTGCTGCTGCCGCAGGTGGCTTCACGGCGGTCGTGGCCATGCCAAATACCGTTCCTGTGAACGATTCCGTTGCAGGTCTCGAGTGGATGCTGGATGCCGCACGTGGTTCGGTAGTGAAGTTGTTTGCCATGCCCGCTGCAACGATGGGCAGCATGGGAGGCGAGCTCTCGGACTTCGCCGCGTTACACAAGGCCGGTGCGGTTGGCTTTACCGACGACGGCAAACCAGTGCTCGAAGACCACGTAATGCGTGCGGCTCTAGTAGCGGCTGCTCGATTGGGAGTTCCCGTCTCGCAGCACGCAGAAGACACGCGGCTAACGGGCGGTTGCAGCATGAACGCTGGCCCCGTGGCGTTTCGGCTGGGCCTGCGCGGAATGACGGTCGAGGCAGAGGCACGGATCGTCGAGCGGGATATTCGCTTGCTGCGGGAGATTGAAAAGGCCGAGGGGCTGAGGCCGCATCTGCACGTCCAGCATGTGTCGACAGCGCGAGCGATGGAGGCGATTCGTCAGGCCAAGCGCGAGGGTTTGCACGTAACCTGCGAGGTAGCACCGCATCACTTCACGTTGACCGATGAAGCAATCGGCGACTATGACACCCACGCGAAGATGAACCCTCCCCTGCGCGCAGAGTCCGATCGCATGGCAATGATTGCAGGGCTAATGGACGGCACTGTGGACTGCATTGCAACAGACCACGCGCCCCATGCTGCGCACGAAAAGGAACAGGAATTTGAACGGGCCCCGAACGGGATTACCGGCCTCGAAACTGCGCTGGGCTTGGCTCTGCGCGTGTTGCACAAGGGCCAGGGAATGCCACTGACTCGCGTGATTCAGTTGATGAGCGCAGCTCCGGCGGGGATCGTTTCACTCAAAGGCCGCGGCACACTCGGTGTTGGGAGTTTCGCCGACGTCGTGGTATTCGATACAGCAGCGGAGTGGGTATACGATGCAGCGCAGACGCGGTCGAAGTCGCGGAATACCCCATTTGATGGAGCCGCGATGCTCGGGCAAGTGAAGGTCACAATCTGCGAGGGACGGATTGTCCATCACGGTTGACCACAGCTTTATGCGTTAGTGGATGTGGAAGACTTTCTTATTGATATCAGGCCAGAACTCTTTGAATGTGAAATTGGCGGCGTCGATGATATCGCTGGTAAGCCACCTCTGGCCGATCTTGGTCCAAGTGCGGTACTTGGTCGGATAATAGAGACTGGAAATGCTGGCAGCCGAGCCCGAGCCAATAACTTCAGAAAAATTGAACATCTTGTCGCCACTGTCCTGACGGGTGATGAGGACGCGACTGGCAGCGTAAAGCGCCCGCTTGCCAAAACCTCCGTGGCCAAGGGTATAGAAGCGTGGATCCTGTCGGAAGAGGACGGGATAGACACCGCTGACCAGGAAGTTTTCGTTAGCCGTGTCAGCCAGAGTGTGCCAGTAGTAACGTCCGTAGCCAACAGCCCCGCTGCCGAACTCGGGGTACGAGTTGCCATGCAGCGCAACGCCCGCCTGGATACCGGCGATCAGAAAAGAGGAATAGTCGAAGCTGTTGCGTGCGGCCAGGTGGAATTTTTCCTTCGGGGGCAGCGGCGGCAGCTTAGTGTCTGCGGAGACGGCGCTGAAGTTAGGCATGATGCCGAGGATGCGCTTGGTCTGCTGGGGACCATTGGGGCTCGCATCCGGATTGTTCGGCGTCTGCGCCTGTTGAGCCGAGGCAGGCTTTGCCGTCTGGTCAGATTGCGGCTCGAGTAGAGGGCTGGGAGCGTCGGGAAGGCTGGAACTGCTGGAGTCGCTAGCGATCAACTGCTGGGCCCGAAGAGACGCAGGAACTGTGAAAAACGTAAGAAGAAAAGCGGTCACAAGCGTGATCAGACGCTTCGGTTCCTGCAGATGAAATAGACCCATAGAAAGGAAGACGCGAATCTTCGGGAATAGACGCGGTGCAACGTGGTTTTTTGTACGAAATGTGGCCGCTGAATGGATCAGGCATTGAGGATGCTCATCTTGCGGGCGACCGTGGTGAGCGTATCGAGCGCCTGGTCGATCTGCTCCCGGGTGTGCTCGCTGGTCATGATGGTGCGAATGCGGGCCTTACCCTCTGGAACAGTGGGGAAGGCGATGCCCGTCGCCATCACTCCGGCGTCAAAGAGCGCCTTGCTGAACTCCATTGTCTTGCGGCCGTCGCCAATGAGGATGGGTGTGATGGGAGTTTCGCTCGCCGGAGTAGTGCGGCCGCCAACGTCGAATCCCGCACTGGTGAGCTGCTGCTTGAAGTAGCGCGTATTGTCCCACAGACGCTCGATGCGCTCCGGTTCGGACTCCAACAGATCGAAGGCCGCGATGCACGTAGCGGCGACCGAGGGCGGGTGCGAAGTCGAGAAGAGGAACGGTCGTGCGCGATGGTAGAGGTAGTCGATAAGGTCGCGCGAGCCGCAGACGTAGCCGCCAAGCGCGCCAATCGCTTTCGAGAGCGTGCCAACCTGCACGTCGACGCGCTGCGTGCAGTGGAAGTGGTCAACCGAGCCGCGGCCGTTGCGGCCAAGAACACCGCTGGCATGAGCGTCATCGACCATCATGATGGCGCCGTACTTGTCGGCGAGGTCGCAGAGCTTGTCCACAGGGCCGATATCCCCATCCATGGAAAAGACGCCGTCGGTGATGAGCAGCTTGCGACCAGGCTCGTTTTGTACTTCTTTGAGGAGCTCCTCTGCGTGAGCAACGTCTTTGTGTCGGAACACCTTGATCTTCGCGCGAGAGAGGCGCGCACCGTCGATGATGCTGGCGTGGTTTAGCTCGTCGGAGAGGATGAAGTCTTCTTTCCCGAGAATGGATGAGACGGTACCGGCATTGGCGGCGAAGCCGGACTGGAAGACCACGCAGGCCTCAACGCCCTTGAAGGCGGCGATCTTCTCTTCAAGCTCCATGTGAATGCGCATGGTCCCTGCGATCGTGCGGACGGCGCCAGAACCCACGCCGTACTTCTCTGTGGCGGCGATGGCGGCCTCGCGGAGTTTAGGGTGATTGCAGAGACCGAGATAATTGTTGGAGGCGAGATTGATGACATGCTTGCCATCGTAGACGCAGTAGGAGCTCTGCTCGTCTTCAAGGATACGCAGCTTGAAGTACGTCCCGCGTTGCTTCAGATCGTTGAGTTGTTCGGTCAGGTGGGCAAGTTGCGGACGAGTTGAAGCTGCGGTAGACATAGAGACCATCTTAAACCTTTTGGCGTCAGGCAGTCTTGGATGCAGAATAAGCATCAAACGATATCGGCGGAATGATGAAAGTTCATCACTTGCGTCTGATGTCAAAACAACGAGACTCTGCAAGAAATGAGGCCCGAACACAATGAAAACTCCCCAGGTATTCAAGCCTGTCGCCACAATGGCGCTGGCTTTCACACTCTTTGTGGGTTGCCAATCGAAACAGGATGCAGCAATTGAACAGGCAAAGAAGCAGGCCGCCGCAACCGGACAACCCCAGCAGGTCATTACGGTCGACAAAAACGGCACCACCACCACGACAACTGTGCAGCCACCAGCGCCCGGACAGACAACCCAGGCAGTAACGACCACCGTAACTCCGGCGACTACTGTTCCGGCAAACACCCCTGCCGTCGCAGGGCAGTCTGCTTCCGCCGGGACCGATCAGACGGTTGCATCTAACTCAGCCCCTGCGGCTACTCCTGGCGGCAATCCGGTGATCGTGCCTGCCGACGTACAGATCCCAGCTGGTACGCCGCTTTCGATTCGCATCAACCAGCACCTGAGCGTTAAGACCAGCGAAGCTGGCGACCATTTTGACGGAGAGCTGGTCGAGCCGGTTCTAGGGGCCAACGATCGCGTCATCGTTCCGAAGGGGACGCCCGTGGGCGGAATCGTCGCAGCCTCACACAAACGTGGGCACTTCAAAGGCGCATCAGTGCTGCAACTGCGTTTGACGTCGATGACCCTGAATGGAACGCGCTATCCGCTCGACACCAGCAGCCTCACACGCACGAAGAAGGGCAAGGGCAAGCGGTCGGCAGCCTTCATTGGCGGCACCAGCGGACTTGGCATGCTGATCGGCGGCGTGGCAACCGGCGGCACCGGACTTCTGATCGGCGGCCTCGCTGGCGCTGGCGCTGGTACGGCAGCAGCTGGCCTCACCGGAAATCGCGACATCGATATCCCGGCGGAGTCCATCGTGCATTTCAAACTGGCCGAAAACCTGGTCATCCAACCGTCGTAGTGAACCAACGGAGGCAAACGAGAGGCTCATCCGGTGATGGATGGGCCTTTCGCTTTTAGAAACCTCAGCCGGTGTACTCTTCCACGCGGTCTAGAGCGACCTCTGCTCGCGCCACAGTACGGTGCGCCAGAAGATGGCCAGCCGCCACCGAGACGAAGCAAAGAACAACCGAGGCGATAACATTTGCCAGAGCGCGGCCCCACGCTCCGGATCGCACCAGATCGAAGGTCTGCAGGCTGAAGGCCGAGAAGGTCGTGAAGCCGCCGCAGATCCCCACCATCACGAAGAGCCGTGTGTTCTCCGGCACGGCATACCTACTACCGGGCAACGTGAAGGTGCCGAAGAACCCGATCAGAAAACAACCGAGCACATTGACCAGCACAGTGCCGAAGGGAAAGCCGTTGTCCAGATTGAGGGTTGCGCGTGTGATTGCGTAGCGTAGGAGGCCGCCCAGTGCACTCCCAATGGTGATCCAGAGATAGGTCATGATCTTCTGCCTCAATGTTTTCTTGCGTGAAAGCAC
>DATDHL010000129.1:0-8050 GCA_036521575.1 Edaphobacter sp.
AAAGTGTAGAAGGCAATTTCGCAAATCGAACCGATCCAAGACTCCGACAAATCCTGACTAATCGTCCGCACAACCCTTGGATCGGGCGCGTGAGCAGTAATCTTGAGCGGCCATCTCTTGACACGACCGCTCCCTCAAGGACGGGGTCAAGCGACCGTCAGCATGCGCCACATCCTGTTTGGAACAGGTCACGCAGTCCGGTCCAAGCCTATCTCTTCTATTTAAAAGACTTTAGGACCTAAGTATGGGGGAGGGGGTACCCGACGTAAACTTCCGGTAACCCATTAGGTCAACCATTAAAAGAGCGCCGGACTTAGCGCGTCTTACGTTCTGACTCGCGTTGTTGGGTGGTCTTGCTGACCTCTTCGTCAGCTTGGCGAAGTCGGTCCTCAATCTGCGAGTTTGAGAGCGCCTTACCGCTGGGGCCAATACCAACACGATTACCGTCGGCGCTGACCGTGATACGGGTCCCGTCGTGGCCGGCGTAGGATCTGCTGCCGTCGGCGCTGATGGTGTAGCGAGTGCCGTCATGCCCGACAAACACCTTGCCTCCGTCAGGAGAGGTAGTGAGCGTGGTCCCGTTCTTCGCGGTAAAGGAACTGCCGCCGTCCGTGTTGGTGACGATGCGTACCCCGTTTTTGCCGACGGCGACGCTTGCCCCCTCACTCGAATGAATATTGACGCCGCCATTGCCTATGGTGACGTTGCTGCCATCGGCTCCCCGGATGGAGATAGGTGGTGGCGGCGGAGGAACGGGTGGCAAAGGCTCGACGGAGGCTTTCTTGAGCGTGATGTCGCCTTGGGTGGTGGTGATGCGCACCGTTGCCCCCCCCTTGCCCACCACTCCACCAAAGCTCTTGCGGTTGTCATTTTCCTGAACGGGAATGGAAAAGTCGTTCTCGGCATCACCGTTGGTGGTCTCGGCCTGCACGGTGAAGCTGGCCTGCTCGGGGACGTTGACGTTGACGCTGCCGTTCCGGTTCTCGACAGCGATATTGCCGAGAGGCGGCGCGCTGGTGATGTCGACAGAGCCGTTCCGGTTGGTGACGGAGACATCGCCGGAGACGCGCTCGAACGTGACGTTGTGACTACGGGTCGAGAGGACGATCGGGCCTACAGCCTGATCGACCGAGAAGTCTGAGCCAGGGCTGAACTCTATCGCGCCATCGAGACGCGCCAGGCGGAGATCCGTGCGGCTGGAGTGGAAGCGAACAGCGCCGCGGACGCGCTCAAGATGGGTGGTGCCATAAAAGTCGCCATCCATTGAGACGGTGCCGGAGATGTCCGAAATAGTAAGGTCGTGGGCGTGGCCTGCGATGCTGACCGGGCCGGTGACGCTATGAGCTGAGAAGGAGGAATCGCCGTTATTGATGTGGGTGCTGACGGGACCTGTGATGGCGCTGACGTTGACGTCGCCATGGTTTGCTGTGACGCCTACGGGGGCCTTGAGTTCGGTAATGTGGATATCACCGTGGTTGGCTGAGACGTTGGTAGAGGCGGCAGCTGGAACTGTAATGACGAGATCGGCGCGGCCACCTTCAACGGACGGCAGCGAAAGGGTGAGAGTGGTGCCATTCGGTGTCAGCTTGGGGCTCAGCTGCTGGGCTCTGTTGTCCGCCTCGGAGTCAGAACGGGTGTAGACCTGCTTGTGAACCTCGACATGGATCTGGTTGTCGTCGCTGGTGCCGGAGACAGAGATATCGCCGCGCGGATTGTCGATCGTAAGGCTGGTTCCTGCGGGAAAGGCCTGCGAGACGGTCTGATCGCTCTCGTGCTTATCGCCGAGGAATTCGTCGAGGTTGTCCTCGTTGATGGACATGCCCCTACCGAAGTAGTGACCTTCCCTCATGCCGCTGGCGAAGATTCCTGCGATGCCCAAAAGAAGCAGCAGCATGAAGACCCCGCCACCGATGCTGCGGCGGCGGAAAGGTGTATCCCCGGCGTGCGTGTACTGGTCAAATGCCCATTCGAGTAGCATGACGAGCCCGGCGCCAACGAGAAGAGCGGGCCACCAGCGGCTGTACCAGAACCAGAGAGCGTGGGCCGGAATGCGGCCGAGTTGGACAAGGAGAAAAACGATGCCGATGCCGATGACCATCAGCGGTCCGAGGACCGATCCGCGGCGCATGCCACGCAACTGTTGGCGGTAGGCCTGCTGCTGGGCGCGGAGCATGTCGCGCTGCATGCGAGCCTGGTCTTTCATGATGCGGCGCTGATATCTCCAGTCGTTGCCATAAGGTGGCCCGGGAGGAGGGGTAGGCGGAGGATATGGTGGAGGATAACCTGCCATGGTGTTAGCGCCCTTCCTGGTCGTGCGTGTTCGTGGGAACGATCGAGGTCGAAGCGGGGCCGGAGGGAGGGGCTGGCGGTGGCGTGGGATAAACAGGTATGGAGGCTGCCGCATTATTGTAGGCGGTGCGCTCGAAAACGGTCATAAGGCCGGCGACGATGATGAAGAGCGGCCAACTACGGCCCCAGGAGAGAATGCCGAAGGTCGACAAGAGGAACATAACCCCAACTAGAACGACCCAGACCGAACCGCGCAGGGCGCTAAAGAGGCGCATACGGTAGAGGGGCGTGCCGTCGTCGGCGAGAGTGGCTCCGGTACCCGTCATCTTGTGTATGAAGAGCCAGACGCCCAGGCCGATGAGAAAGATCGGAACCAGTTTGTGGACGGGGAAACCATGGAACAGACCGGCGTTACCGATCAGAAAGATAACGCCAAGACCGATGAGCCAGAGGGCTCCGGCAGGAAAACGGTTTCGCACAGGGGGAAGATTCGGATCAATGCCCGGATAGGGAACTCCATAGGGAGTGGCGGGGGGAACGTAGTTCTGCCAGTCCCAGGGTGCGCTGCCGCTATAGGGCTGCTGCGGAGGAGGCGGGTAGCCGGAGGGTGGAGGCGGAGGAGTGGATGTACTCGCCGGGGGGGTAATCGGATCTGGGGTGAAGGAGGCTCCAGATGGGTTGGGGGGCCCAGAGGGCCAGGCTTTGCCGAAGCCGAGCCGCTCGCCAAGATCATTCAAACCAAAGGGGTTTGGGAGCGGGGTGCCATCGCGGCGGGCTTGGGCAGTGTGGTGTGCTTCGAGAATCTGGTAGATCACCCAACCGGCGATGAAGATACCGAAGATGCCATTTTCGTGCGACAGGGTGATGAGGATCGCAAAAACGACGAGGTGTACGATCCCCTTGGCATATTGCCCGTTGTACATAGCGCCGACGCCGGGGATGATGCCGAGGAGAGCAGCAAGGCCGGGATTGGGCTCGCCATTACTGAGTGGCGGGATGCTGGTGCCGTAAGCTGCGGCGTTTGGGTAGGCGCCGGGAGCGGCATTTGGGGGCGCACCGGCTCCACTTAACTTGGCTGCGAGGCATGGCTCGCAGAAGACGGCAGTGCCCACCACGCGGGTGCATTCCTGGCAGAGCGGTTTGCCGCAGTTCTGGCAAAAAGCAGTTCGTTCACGGTCAGGATGGTTTGCGCAGTTCATACCAGTCCCCCTTCCTGTATGTGGTTGATGACGTTGGGAGTAAAGACTACAAGAGCTTCGGTGGCGGCGGGACTGGAGCCGCGAGCCGGAGTGGAGCCGACGAAGTGCATATTGCCGCCCTGTGGGTTCTCACGCCGGCTGGTGCCGGACTTAGGGCGCGGATTTGCCTTTTTCTGGTCGGGGTTCTGGGGCTTCTGGTCGTCAGGTTGCTGATTCGAGGGCCGGGATGTTGCCGGTGAGTTCTGAGGGGCCGGGGTGGTGCTGGATTCGCTTTCGGTCGAGCGCTGGAGATCGCGGACGCGCGACTCAAGCTGATACACCACAACGAGGTTATCGTAGTAGCGGACTACCTTGGCGTTGGTGTCGTAGAAGTTGCGCTTGATGCTGGAGGGCTTGAAGTCGCTGGCGCGAAGCTGGCTGAGGCGTACGCCAGTGAGATTGAGGGTAAGCGCGATCGAGAAGAAGGCCATCGCAGCCGTCATGGCGAGGCGTGGCTGCATCAGAGTGTGGCCGATATTCTGGAAGCGGAATGCGGCGGCGACGCGCTGGCGGAATGGCAGAACCTTCGCGGTGCCGGCGGTGTAGGCTGCCGCGGGATACATGGCCGGGACCGGGGTAAGTACCGGTTGCCCGAGCAGAGTGTTGGGCTGCTGACGGAGATAATCGGTGGATCCAAGGACGATGGTTGGCTTGGCTTCAGTGGTGAACTGGCCGCTGGTCTGGGCCAGGATACGGTCGAGCAGGCTGGCTGGGGGCTCGGGGACTGATGATTTCAACATGTTGAGCCATGCGGCTCCACGCTGGGCTTCGGCGAGCATGGTGGCGCAGGCGGCGCAGCCAACCATGTGGAGATCGAAGGCGACCTGATCTGCCGTCGAGAGGGTGCCGTCGAGGGCATCGGTCAGCATAGCCTCGCACTGAGCGCAATGTTGCGCGTCAGCCGACTGAAGGGGCTTTGCGCTGCCGAATTGGTTGATGTCTGCCACTTAGATCACCTGTCTTTCTAGCCTAGATCATCTGTTTTTCTATACGTTGTAGAAGCTTTGCAAGTTCCCCGCGGCCGCGACTGATGCGGCTTTTGACGGTTCCCTCAGGGATCCGGAGGACCTGAGCGATCTCTTTGTAATCCATATCCTCAAGGTCACGCAGGATAACAGCTTCGCGAAGCTCGGGCGAGAGCTGCTTGAGCGCGCCCTGGATGCGGACCTTGAGCTCGAGGTTGGCGACGCGTTGTTCCTGGGAAGGGCGATCGTCAGCAAGGCGGTCGGCCATCGTGGGGCCGTCGTCTTCGCCATCGAAGCTGGCGTCGATCGAGTCGGTGACGCGATCCTGACGGGTGCGGCGGAAGTGATCGACCAAGAGATTGCGGGCCAGCGTGGTGATCCAGGTCTGGAAGCTGCCCTTCTGGAGGTCGAAGCTGGAGAGATTTTTGTAGAGCTTGAGGAAGACTTCCTGGGTGAGGTCCTCGGCGTCGGAGCCGGAGCCGGTGAAGCGGTAGCAGATGGCGTAGATGCGGCGGTGCTGTGAGACGACGAGTTGCTGCCACGCCTGCGCGTCACCGGCCATGCACTGGCGAACCAGCTTGGCTATGGCTTCCTGCGCGGCTTCCTGTTCTGGCGTGCGCTCCAACGTTGCCCCTAAAGGATTTGACAGTGGAAGAAGTGTACCGCGTGGAGCAGAGGAAGATGCGCCCGGTTGTGGTAGCGGCGCGGGTACGGGGCCAGAACGGGCCAAGGGTTTAAGAGACGACGAGCTTCGGGGCGCGGTTCTGAGGACGGGTCGGGTTCGAACGATTTGCCTGCCCGCCGCGGGAATCGCCATGTGTAAAACGCCCATGTTTTCTTTATACGCATGGGCGTTCCCGGTGGTTCAACCGGAGTTAGCCGGCGGCGACTAGGGGGTCGGGGCGATGATGACACCGCAGGCGATCCGGTTGCCGGCGTTGCCGGTCGGGTCGGTTTTCATGTCGTCGGGCTTCTCGTGGACCATGATGGAGGTCCCGCCGTTGGCGAAGAGGGAGTCGGGCGCGGCGGGGTCGAGGGAGAGGTAATTGACCTTAAAGGTGGCCTCTCCGATGTGGCCTTCGCCAATCATGATGTTCTGGGGCATGTCGCCGTTGTGGTGGCCCATGGGGTTCATGGCGCCGTGCTGCTTGCCGGCTGGATTGAAGTGGCCGCCTGCAGTTTTGAAGTCAGGTGGGTCGCACTTGGGATTCTGGTGGATGTGGACGGCGTGCTCGCCAACGGGAAGGTTTTTGAGGCTGACCTTGATGACGACTTCGCCTTTCTTGCCGGGTGTGAAGGTGGCTTTACCGGCGTCTTCCCCGCTGCTGGTCTTGATGGGGACGGTGAGGGTGTCCTTGGATTTGGCCAGGGCCGGGACGGCGAGGAGGGTGAGAGTGAGTGCAGCGGTGGTAAGGCTAAGGCGCATGGGCTTCTTCTCCTGAGACACGTGCAGGGACAAGGATACAGCAATGCTTAGGGTTGCGCGTTGACGGCGGGGAGTTCGAGTTGCTCGGAGTGGTGTTCGTCGAGGTAGGGGTGGAAGTGGGCGCGGCAGCGCGCTTCGTAGAGGCCGGCGGCGCCTACTACCACTAGCTCCTGGCTTTGGCCGAGACGCTGGGTGTGGATGGCGGGTTGACCGCAGACCATGCAGACGGCGGAGAGCTTGGTGACCTCATCGGCGATGGCCATCAGTGCGGGGACGGGACCGAAGGGCTCTGCGGTGAAGGTGGTGTCGAGGCCCGCCATGACTACGCGTTTGCCTAGATGGACCAGCTCGACGCTGAGGGGGATGACGGACTCGTCGAAGAACTGGACCTCGTCGATGCCGATGACGTCGACTTCGTTGAGGAGGGGGAAGAGGGCTTCGCGGAGGCGCTCTACGTTGGCGACGGTGGAGGCGGCGTGGGTCTGCTCGCTGTGACTGGCGATGGAGGTGCGGTGGTAGCGGAGGTCGATGTCGGGCTTGAAGCAGGAGACGCGCTGGCGGGCGATGCGGGCTCGCTTGAGGCGGCGGATCAGCTCCTCGGACTTGCCGGAGAACATGGGGCCGGTGATGACTTCGAGGCGGCCGGGGGTGGTGGTCATTGTGCGGAGAGCCCTTTGCGGATGGTCTGTGAGCAGGTCTAGGGCTATCCTAAACGGCTTGGGCGGTGGATAATTTGTCCGAAATTTTTGACGTGGTGGAAGTGCGTTTTTGTTGGGGGTTTTGGGAAAAATAGTGCGTAGATGTGGTGGTTTTGTGGTTACTATGCGGTACAAAGTGTGGCAAACGTGGTTAACGGACGGCCGGTTTTGAGGATCGAGAAAATCGGCACCTTTTCAGAATTTATTTTTGGGACGGCGGCCCGACGCCCTTCTGTCTTCTTACCTGTGGCAGGTCTATTGCTGGGTGACGAGGGGCTGCCAGAGCTCGATGCGGTTGCCTTCGGGGTCGGTGATCCAGGCGAAGCGGCCGTAGTCGGCGTCTTCGCGTTTGGGGTCGATGGTGACGCCGGCGGCGGCTAGTTGAGTGAGAAGAGCGTCGAGGTCGTCTACGCGGTAGTTGACCATTGCGGCCTGGGGGCCGCGCTCGTTGCCGGGGCCGAAGTAGGTGGTGTCGTGGGGGAAGAGGGACCAGGTGGTCATGCCGGTTGTGGCGGGAACTTCATCGGTCCAGAGAAAGGTGGCTCCGCCGTAGTCGCTGAGGGCGATGCCGAGGTGTTGGGCGTACCAAGCGGAGAGGGATTTGGGGTCCTTCGCTCGGAGGAAGATGCCGCCGATGCCGGTGACTCGAGCCATGTGTGACTCCTGGGAGTTGAGGCGAGTATACACATCGGCTTTTGCGTTAGTGGGTGGCTGAGTAGAGGGTCTCTTCGGGAACGTCGGTGGGGCTTTCGAAGTCGAGCTTGTAGCCGTCGGGGTCGGTGATGGTTACGACCCACATGGCGTTGCCGACGAATGGTTGGCGGGGCTCAAGACCACGTGAGTGGAAGCTGCGATAGAGGGCGAGGGCGTCTTTGCACTGGAAGCAGATGGCGATGCCTTCGCCGCGTTTAGTGGCGGGGACCTGGCCGGGGCGGTACTCCTGGAGCATGATGGCTGCGCCTTCGAGCTGGAGCCAGCACCAGCGGAGTTTGCCCTGGTCGATCCACTGGTTGGTCATGGTAAAGCCGAGGCCTTCGACGTAGAAGCGGAGGGAGGCTTCCATGTCCGTGATCATGAGGAAGGGGACGGCTTGCTGGACGTTCGGTTCGGCCATAAACGATGATATTTCCCCACCGGCCAATTGAGTGATCCCGGGGCTGCGTGGTACTATAGATGAATCAGCAGACTACCCTCCGCAGGGTAGAGGGCCAGCGGCTATGTCCGCTCTTTCCCAACACTTCCAGGCATCCCGAGGTTCCACTCACTCAGGTTTGAATTCTGGGAAGTCTTCTGCGACTCGAGATTGGAGTATTTCGTCATGGCTCAAAAATGTGAACTCTGCGGCAAGGGACCGCAGTTCGGCAACAATATCTCGCACGCCCACAACACGACCCGCCGTCGCTGGAACGTGAACCTGCAGCCTGTCAAAGCCGT
>DATDHL010000130.1:0-3818 GCA_036521575.1 Edaphobacter sp.
CCACCAACGAAGTGGACCACCTCGAGCCGGTCACCCTCTGTAACGGTGGTCTTGGACCACGCAGCCCGCGGTACGATCTCGCCGTTATGCTCCACAGCCACCCGGTCGCCCTTGAGAGCAAGCTCGGCGATAAGGTGATCCAGACTTGATGGTTGCGAGAGCGAGGCAAAGGTGCGGGTCTGACCATTAAGAACAAGCGTAAGAGACATAACGCCTTAAGCGTAGCAGGTGTGCCGACTAATTCGCCGACCTCCCTAAACCGCGCGTCCTCCACTGGCGCAGGCTGTCGTTGGCCTCAGTAATCTGCTCGCACTCATGGAAGACCGTACGCCGCAGGAGCATCAGGATGTGGATGGCATCCCCATCGGCCTGCGTCGGAGGCTCATCGATAAGAAACATCCGAGACCCCAGCAGGTGATCCACGGCATTTCCCAAAATCTGAATGGCCAGACCCTGTTGAGGCGTACTGCGGCGTCGAACCACAGGCTGTGCGCCGGATACAAGATTCGGGACCGTAGCACCGCCGGCCGCCGGATAAACACTGAGACGTTGGTGTGGGCATGACAGTCGAAACCCTCCGTCGATTCTCCTATCGGCCCCGCAACTCACTGCGTTAGAAATCTGAACGGATAGCGAGACATGCAAGTAACCTTAGGGTTCTACTCAACAGCGTTGGTGGTACAGTCGGCGCTGAGGAGTTCGCGCAATGGCTAATTCCCTCTCTTCGATCGCTCGGCAGAGTCTGCGTTGCGGCATGGCAGGCCTCCTCGTCCTGACGATAGCCGTGCCAGGCGAGATCTTCGCGCAGAACAAAGAAGCCTCAATGCCCAAGCCTTCAGCAAAAAGTCAACAAGGCAAAGTCGAGGGCAACCAAAACAAAGTCGAGGGCGACGAAAAGATCCTTCATGCGTTGGATCGCTTCACCTACGGCCCACGCACCGGCGACCTGGAACGCGTCCGCGCCATGGGCCTGAGCGCATGGTTCAGCCAGCAACTAAGCCCCTCCAAAATCGACGACACCGCCCTCGACGCCCGGTTGGAGGCATATCCTGCCATGCACCTCTCGCTTCCGCAGCTGATGGAGAGGTATCCCACCCAGGGGATGGTTCGCGCAGCGATGAACGGCCGAGGCCCAGGCATTCCCGGTGGTGAGGCCGAGAAAGCAATCTACGCAGTCCAGATGGCCCGCCAACAGGCCAAAAAGAACGGCAAAAAACCGGACGAAATGGCGGACGACATAGCTCCCCTGCCGCCCGAACAGACCGCGGCGATTCTGGCCCTGCCACCCGACAAGCGATTTTCCGCCCTCTGCCGCATGAAGCCCCAGGAGCTAAGGCAGCTTCGGCAGTCCCTCAATCGAGACCAGCGCGAGCACCTTACCGACGGCTTCACCGCCCAGCAGATCGAAATGCTGGCAGCCTTCTTCAGTCCACAGGGTGTGGTGGCGGCTGAGATCATGCAGACCAAGCTGCTTCGCGATATCTACAGCGAACGCCAGCTAAATGAAGTAATGACTGACTTCTGGCTCAATCACTTCAACGTTTACATGAGAAAATCGCAGCAAGCTCCTTATTACATAGTAAGTTACGAGCACGATGTGATCCGTCCGCGGGCCTTGGGACGGTTCGAAGATCTGCTCGTAGCCGTTGCCTCGAGCCCGGCCATGATGAACTACCTCGACAACTCATTGAGCGTAGGGCCTCGGTCGGAGTTTGCAAACCGGCCCGCGCGAAACCTCCAGAAAGGCAAACGTCCGGACGGACTGAACGAAAACTACGCCCGAGAGCTCATGGAACTCCACACCGTAGGAGTAAACGGTGGATACACCCAAAAAGACGTCACGGAGGTAGCGAAGGTCTTTACTGGCTGGACGGTCGGAGGCAAGCGCAACCTTCTCTTTGGTCAGTATGCGCGCTTCCCCCGCATGACAATGCAGGAGAATCCCGCCGAGCAGGTAATCCCCGAGTTCGATTGGACCCGCCATGAACCCGGATCCAAGATCGTGATGGGTGTCACCATCAAGGAGGGCGGCGAGAAAGAGGGCCTACAGGTTCTCCATATGCTGGCGACCAGCCCGAAGACCGCGCAGTTCATCTCCACCAAACTTGCAGTGCGTTTTGTAAGCGACGATCCTTCCTCGGCGTTGGTGAACCGCATGGCGAAGACCTTCCTGGACACTCACGGCGATATCCGCCAGGTACTGCTGACCATGATCAATTCGCCGGAGTTCTGGTCGCGTGAGGCCTACCGTGCAAAGGTTAAGACCCCGCAGGACTTTGTGATCTCGGCAGTCCGGGCCTCAGGCGCCGAGGTCCAGAGCCCCGGTGCTCTGGTAACCGTCATCACCGACCTCGCCATGCCGATCTACGGAATGCAGACGCCCAACGGTTACTCGATGAAGGCCGACCCATGGAACAACACGGCGGCTCTCGTCGAACGAATGAACTTTGCGCTGGCGCTGTCATCGAATCGGGTCGCGGGGGTGACAACAAACTGGCCCGCTGTCCTGGGAGACCAGAGCGGTACGCTCACTCCCGAGGCCAAGGAGGCGAAGCTCGAGGACAGCCTGCTTCACATCACCGTGGCAGAGCGCACACGCCAGACGATCCTCAAGCAGATCAGCACAGACGCCGAGCAACAGGAGGCCAGCCTCAGGCAGGTAACAGTGAAAGACCGGAAGCGCGACCCGCTTGCCCTCGTTGCCGGAAAGCCATGGCGGCCAGAAAACATGAGCGGCCTCGACAGCGAATCCGCACTGGCAGCGGGCCTCTTGTTCGGATCACCCGAGTTCCAACGCCGATAGCTTTCCCAACTGGAGATCGTCATTCTGAGCGGAGCGAAGTATTTCGCTCGAAGCGCCTCATCCTGCATCAGAATCAGGAAAAAATCACCTTGCCTCAAATGCCGCGGTAGACGAATCAGCGGCAGCTATCAGTCATCCTGCGCTGATATCCTACGATTGATCCGTAGCAAGAGCGTCCATGCTTATGACACGACCGACTACGCAGGGGATTTCACCATTCTTCATCGTCAGCAACGTCGATCAAACCATCGCCTTCTACTGCGACAAACTTGGTTTTGAGACGAGATTCCAGGAGCCTGCTCGGAATCCTTTCTTCGCCATCATCGGCCGCGACGGAGCGCAACTCTTCGTCAAATCCGACAAAGACGTGTCACCGCTCCCCAATCCCAAACGTCATCCCGACATGAGGTGGGACGCCTACATCTACGCACCAGACCCCGATGCGCTTGCCGTCGAATTTGCAGATCATGGCGCAGCATTCAGCGAGCCGCTTAAGGATACCCACGACGGTCTGCGCGGCTTCGAGATTTGCGATCCTGACGGCTACGTCTTGTTCTTCGGGCGCCCAAGGTAGTTCAATCCACATTCGTCGATGAAGGAGGGGAGTCCCGCGCCAACTTTTGACCTCATCGGTCACCCTTGCTACCCTCATCCCACCTATGCCGACCGCCACTCCAGCACCCTACAAAACCACATGCTGCATCGTAGGCGGAGGCCCCGCCGGCATGATGCTCGCCTTCCTTCTCGCCCGCGACGGCCACCACGTTACCGTCCTCGAAAAGCACAAAGACTTCTTCCGAGACTTCCGCGGCGACACCATCCATCCCTCCACCCTCGAACTCATGTACGAGCTTGGCTTCCTCGACGCCTTCCTCGCCCTTCCCCACCAGCAAATATCCGCCTTTGTCCTCTCAATGGGTGGCGAATCACTCCCGATAGCCGACCTCACTCACCTCCCCACCCACGCAAAATTCGTCGCCCTCATGCCCCAGTGGGACTTCCTCAACTTCCTCGC
>DATDHL010000131.1:0-4240 GCA_036521575.1 Edaphobacter sp.
CTGGCAGCCCCCCAAAGGTGAAGACTTTTATCTCGCCAGCTACGACCTCGAAACCCATAAGCGTCAGGCCTACCACATGCAGCGCAACGAGTGGTCCATTCACTTCAACCTCACCCAGGACCTCGACCTCTTTACCGGCGACGGCGGCGATCCCGGCCAGGTAGCCAAGGCCCCCGACGGCGAGTGGATCGAGCTCTTCCACCCCAAGATGATCACCACCGAAGGCGCCATCAACGACCCAGACTTCTGGCAGCCCGGCGTCTTCCACTCTGAGCGTCTCGTCAACATGGCCCACCACAACTACCGCCTCGAGCCCAACGTCCGCTTCTCTCCCGACAAGAAGATCGTCTTCTTCACCAGCAACATGTTCGGCCCCAGCTACCTCTTCGGCGTCGAGGTCGAAAAAGCGGAAAACCCCAGCCCCTCAGAAGTCGTCTCTACCCCAGAGCTGGCCGCTAAGTTCAATCCCACCAAGCCCACCCCAACCACCACACCGAAGTAAATCTTTCATTTCAAATGATTTGGCAGATGGGACAAAGGTCTAATCACCTGTGCCCATCGTTCTTCGACAACGCGAAAAGATTTCCACAGGGACTCGCTCACGGCCTGCTAACTAATCCATTAGTTGTTCGTCTGAACCTCAAAGAGCTTTTGGTCGCCCCGTATCCAGGACCCTATGCCGCCGAAGAAGTCCCTCACACTGACGGAAGCTGAATTACGACTTATGAAGATTCTCTGGCAGCGTGGAGAATCCCTGGTCGGAGATCTGGTCGCCGCCATGCCGCCGGACACCGCTCTCGCCTACAACTCCGTCCTCACGACCATCCGGATCCTGGAACAAAAAGGCTACGTCCGCCATCGTCAGGAAGGCCGGGCTTATCTCTACAGCCCCTGCGTTGCCGAGCACGAGGCTAGCCAGTTTGAAATCCGCCACACCATGCAGCGCTTTTTCGGCAACTCCCGTGAACGGCTCCTGCTGTCTCTCCTTGGAGACGACGAAGTAACCCCCGAAGAGCTCCACCGTCTCAAAGTAGCCATTGCCCGCGCGTCGGACGACCGCACAGGAGAGCTCTAACGCCCATGGTGCCGACCGCAATGTTATCCCTTGAGAACCTGTCGCAGCTCGCCGCCAGCTCCCTTCTCTCCAGTATCTGGCAGGGCATTCTTCTAGCTGCTGGCGTCACCTTATTTCTGCATCTCGTTCCAAAAACAACAGCAACCATCCGCTTCACCATCTGGACCACTCTCTTTCTTGTCCTGGCTCTCTTACCATTCCTGAACGCCTTCTCCGGCGCTCCTACCCGAGCCCTCGGCACACACAGCGCCATGGTTCAGTTAGATATTCGCTGGAGCTTTGCCATCGCTGCCCTCTGGGCGATGTTCTCTCTGGTTGGTGCAGTAAAACTTGCCATCACGGCCTTCCGCCTTCGTCAGCTTTGGAAGCGCGCAACTCCGGTTGAAACCAGCGCAGACTGGAGCGCGTTACCCTCCAACTCGCGAGCCGCACAGCTCTGCACATCAACCGAGATCGACCGCCCCAGCGTCATCGGCTTCTTCTCTCCTCGGATCCTCATCCCGAAGTGGCTCTTCGACAAGCTCACTCCATCCGAGCTCAAGCAGATCGTCCTTCACGAGCTTGGTCATCTCAACCGGGCAGACGACTGGCTCAACCTGATCCAGAAACTGGCTCTGGTCCTCTTCCCCCTGAACCCCGCTCTCATCTGGATCGAAAAGCGCCTCTGCTTCGAGCGCGAGATAGCCTGCGACGACGCCGTTCTCCGGCTCACCAAAGCCCCCAAGGCCTACGCAACCTGCCTCACCAGCCTCGCGGAACGCACCCTAGACCATCGCGCCATGTCCCTTTCGCTGGGAGCATGGGAGAAGCAATCTGAACTCTCTCGCCGCGTGCACAACATCCTGCGCCACGCCGAAGGAATGAGCCGGCCACAGGCAGCGCTCGTCCTCGGAGGCGTCTCTCTCTCCCTCCTCGGCGCCGCAACCGGCCTCCTGCACTGCCCGGAGTTCATCTCGTTCTCCGGACCGCAATCCGCAGTTGCCGCCGTCCGCGCCGAAGCACAAACATCGCCAGCAGCGGAATTTCATAACGTCACATTCCATCCATCCGCCGCAGGCCCACGCCCGGTCCTGCTGAAAGCCTCGATGCCGGTCACTCAGCCTGCAGGCCCAATCAGCCTGACCAAGCAGAAACAGCGTCGCCACAGCGCATCGCACCGCGTGAAGAAGACGACCAACGGCGCTCACCAGGCATTAATGCTGACCAATTGGCCAGAACAGGACCGTCCCAGAATCATCCTGACCGTGACGGATCAACATCAATTTCTCGCTCCCTACGCTGCTATGCATACCGATAGCGGCTGGCTCGTCATTCAACTCTAACCATTGCAATTCACTTTACGGAGAATCAGCATGTCATCATCAACTAATAAACTAGTAGCTAGCGCGAAGCGTGTAGCCGCCCCCGCCGGAGCAGCCACAACCATCGCTCTGGCAGCTGCCTTCCTCTTCCACTACAACGGCGTCCACGCCGCCGCCGGTGCCGCTGCTCCGCTCGACGACAGCGCCGTCTCCTCTCTCACCGCGCTCGACAGCGCCGTCGAAGCAGTAGCCGCCCGCGTCACCCCCGCCGTCGTCAACGTCTCGGTCACCTCGACAGGTTCGGGCGAACAGCAAGCATCCGCCGAAGATCAGGATGGCCAAGAGGGCGGTCTGCCTCCGGGTCTCTCGCAGTTCTTTGGCCAGGGTCGTGGCCGTCGTGCTCCAGCCCAGCAGCAGCTCCAGCACGGTATCGGCAGCGGCATCATCATCTCTCCCGATGGCTACATCGTCACCAACAACCACGTCGTCGACGGCGCCGTTCAGATGAAGGTTACCCTCAACGACCGTCGCGTTCTGACCGCCAAGCTCGTCGGCGCAGATAAGCTCACCGACCTCGCCGTCATCAAGGTCGATGCCAAGGGCCTTCCCAGCATCCCCTGGGGCGATTCCTCGCAGCTCCACCCCGGCCAGACCGTGCTCGCCTTCGGCAGCCCCTTCGGCTACTTCCAGTTCTCCGTCACCCGCGGCATCGTCAGCGCGACGAACCGTCCCAACCCCTACTCCGATGACCCACGCAAGCCCGGCGGCTACATCCAGACCGACGCTGCCATCAACCCCGGCAACTCTGGCGGCGCTCTGGTCAACGCCCACGGTGAACTCGTAGGCATCAACACCT
This sequence comes from Edaphobacter sp., assembly GCA_036521575.1. GTDB lineage: Bacteria > Acidobacteriota > Terriglobia > Terriglobales > Acidobacteriaceae > Edaphobacter. Next base: position 3,233 of record DATDHL010000131.1, read on the forward strand.
TCATCATCTCAAACAGCGGCTCCTTCGCTGGCGCTGGCTTTGCCATCCCCTCGCAGATCGTTCGCGCAACCGCCGAATCCATCATCAAGACCGGCAGCGCGCAGCACGGCTACCTCGGCATCAGCATGAACGACGTGACGCCCGAGAACGCCAGCTTCTTCCACCTGCCCGACGCGAACGGTGCGATCGTTGCTCAGGTCAGCTCCGACTCGCCCGCAAGCCGTGCAGGCCTCAAGAGCGGTGACGTCATCGTCCAGCTCGATGGCAAGAAGGTCATCAACGGAAGCGACCTCCAGGTTTCTGTCAGTGGAATCGCTCCCGGCAACACCGTCGCTCTTGGCATCATCCGCGATGGCAACCAGCAGACCGTGAACCTCAAGGTCGGCTCGTTCCACAAGGACGGCGAGGTCGCCAGCAACGACGATCCCTCCGCCCCGAAGAGCGGCAAGCTCGGCCTCGCCGTAGCTGACCTCGATCAGGATGCCCGTCAGCAGCTCAGCATCCCCTCGCAGGTAAAGGGTGTCGCCATCCAGAGCGTCCGCCCTGCGAGCCCCGCTGAAGATGCCGGCCTCGCCGCTGGCGATGTCATCCTCGAAGTCAATCGCAAGCCGGTCTCCTCGGCTGAGAACTTCGTCAGCGACGTCCACGCAAACCCAGCCGGAAAGGACCTGCTCCTTCTCGTCTGGTCGAAGGGTAACGCAAGCTACCGCGTCATCCACCCCGACCAGGGCTAACCGAAAGCTACGTCCTAAGTCCGGCGTCAATCCCAGGCAGACGCCCCACATTGAGGACGAAGCAAATGGCTGCAAGAGCAAACCAGCTCTGCAGCCATTTTCGTTTTAACAATCTTTTTTTGGGATTCTTTGAAGATGGCAGTTATCCCAGCCATTAGTGGATACTGAGGGAAGCATTTTCAAGAGCGGGGTAACGGATGCGTTCGTATACCTACACTGTGCGTGGCACTGTTTGGCTCCTTCTTTATCTGCTCTTCATCCTCGCGCCCCTGTT
>DATDHL010000132.1:0-6302 GCA_036521575.1 Edaphobacter sp.
GATGAAGACAAGGCTTATATCGTGCAGGCTACTGAGTGCGCGAAGCAGAAGCGGCAGGATGTCGATGCGGGACTCTTCGATTTTCTTCGCGACGTGCTGACGATGGAGGTGAAGGGGAAGCAGGAGACGGAGTTTGTGCAGCGGTTTCAGCAGTTCACCGGGCCAGTGATGGCGAAGGGTGTGGAGGATACGGCGTTCTACTGCTACAACCGGCTGACGGGTCTGAATGAGGTGGGTAACGATCCCGGGCGGAATGGGGTGAGCGTGGAGGAATTCCATGCGTATTGCGCGAAGATGCAGGCGACGCATCCGGTGACGATGACTGCTCTGGCGACGCATGACACGAAGCGAAGTGATGACGTGCGCGCGCGGCTGGCGGTGCTGTCGGAGATACCGGGACGGTTCGGGGGCGTGGCGCAGCGGTGGTCGCGGATGAATCGTGAGTTTCGTACAGGCGATATGCCGGATCGGAATACGGAGTATCTGTATTACCAGACTTTGATTGGTGCGTGGCCTTTGCCGGTTGATCGCGCGCAGGCTTATATGTTGAAGGCTGTGCGTGAGGCGAAGGAGCAGACGACGTGGATCGCCAACAATAAGGAGTTCGAGGATGCGTTGCATTTGTTTGTTGAGAGGACGCTGGCGCATGAACCGTTTTTGAAGGAGCTGGAGCAGTTTGTCGAGAAGTTGAAGGGGCCGGGGCGGGTGAACTCGCTGGTGCAGACGCTGATCAAACATACGGCGCCGGGTGTGCCTGATCTTTATCAGGGAACGGAGCTGTGGGATTTGAGCCTGGTCGATCCGGACAATCGGCGGCTTGTGGATTATGAGACGAGGAAGAGGCTGCTCGAAGAGTTGAAGACGATGGAGGGAGAGGGTGTCGCTGTGCGGGTGATGCGAAAGATGGAGGAGGGGCTGCCGAAGATGTGGGTGATCCATCAGGCATTGCATTTGCGCAGGGAGCGGCCGGAGTGGTTTGGGGCTGAGGCGGCGTATGCTCCGCTGGAGGTTGCGGGAGTGAAGAAGGAGTATGTGATTGCGTATATACGTGGGGATTCGGTTGCGACGGTGGTGCCGCGGCTGACGATGAAGATGGAGGGTGCGTGGCGCAGAACGACAGTAAGTCTGCCGGAGGGGCGGTGGCGGAATCGTCTGACGGGAGAGACGGTGGGCGGGGGAAGAGTTGCGGTGGAGACGCTATGGAAGGATTTTCCGGTGGCGTTGTTGGTGCGTGAGGATGTGGGGGGACATGGGGATGCATGAGTTCTCCGTGTGGGCGCCCTGGGTGAACAAGGTTGCTGTGAAGGTGGGCGATGCGTTGCATCCGATGAGTGGGCCGGATGAGCAGGGGTGGTGGAAGGTTGCGGTGGAGAGTGCGGGACCGGGGAGTGATTATGCGTTTCTGATCGAGGATGATCCCACGCCTTATCCTGACCCGCGTAGTGCATGCCAGCCGCATGGTGTGCATGGGGCTTCGCATGTATATGACCAGACGGCATTTGTGTGGCAGGAGAAACGTTGGCAGGCTCCGCCTTTGTCAGGCGCTGTGATCTACGAGATGCATGTCGGTACGTTTACGGAGGGCGGGACTTTCGATGCAGCGATTGAGCGGCTGGCTCATCTGGCTGAGCTCGGCGTGACACATCTGGAGATCATGCCGGTGGCGGCGTTTCCGGGAAGACATGGGTGGGGGTATGACGGCGCTGTGCTGTTTGCGGTGACAGAACAATATGGTGGGCCGGATGGGCTGAAACGGTTTGTGGATGCTTGTCATCGTGCAGGGTTGGCGGTGCTGCTCGATGTTGTCTACAACCACTTTGGGCCGGTGGGGAATTACACGGGCAGGTTTGGGCCGTATCTGACGGACAGGCACCATACGCCGTGGGGCGATGCGATGAACTTCGAAGAGGCGGGTAGCGATGAGGTGAGGCGCTTTTTTTGCGATAACGCGTTGATGTGGATGCGGGACTATCGCATCGACGGGCTGCGACTGGATGCAGTGCATGAGTTTATGGACCGGTCGGCGATTCATTTTATGGAGCAGCTGACGGCGGAAGTGGAGGTGCTTTCGTCGATGCTGGAGCGCCGGTTGGTGGTGATTGCGGAGAGTGATCTGAATGATCCGCGCGTGGTGACTCCGCGTGAGGCTGGGGGGTATGGCATGGATGCGCAGTGGAATGATGACTTTCATCATGCGTTGTTTACTGTGCTGCATGTTGAGGATGAGCGTAAGGGGTACTACGAGGATTTTGGGTCCTTTGAGCGGCTGGCGAAATCGCTGACGAAGATGTTTGTGTATGACAGGGTGTACTCGCGGTATCGAAAGCGCACGCATGGGAGGCCGGTGAGAGGATTGTCGGCGCATCGGTTTATTGGGTTTATACAGAATCATGATCAGGTGGGGAATCGTGCGACGGGAGACCGGCTGGAGCAGATTGTGGGGATTGATCGGGCGAAGGTGGCGGCGGGGTTGATGCTGATGGCTCCTTTTATTCCGATGATCTTTCAGGGTGAGGAGTATGCGGCTTCGACGCCGTTTCAATATTTTGCGGATCATGACGATCCGGAGATGGCGAAGGCGGTTTCCGAGGGGAGGAGGCGGGAGTTTGCGGCGTTCGGGTGGGACCCGGCGGTGATTCCTGATCCGGAGAAAGTGGAGACGTTTGAGCGGTCGAAGCTGCAATGGGACGAGGCAGGGGAAGGGAGGCATGCGGAGATGATGGAGTGGTATCGAAGTCTGATTTGTCTGCGGCGGAGTTCGATTTCGTTGAATGATGGTGATCCTGCGCATGTAAGGGTGGAGTTCAATGAAGAGAAGCGGTGGCTCGTAATGGAGCGCGGGCAGGTGAGGGTGATGTGCAATCTGGGGGGCGAGCCGGTGGAGTTTGAGAATACGGAGTGCTGGCGGCTGGTGCGGGCGTCGCGTGATGGGGTTGCTGTTGTGGGGGGTAGCGTGGTAGTGCCTTCCGATGGGGTGGCGATCGTGTCAGGTGAAAAAGAATAGAAGGCTTTGCATCTGGCCCAAGGGCAGGTTAAGCTTGGGTTAAGCCCCAAGTGATAAGTTTGCCGAGGATTCGCCTGTTAAGTGACGCGAAAGTATTTTTCACGCGGAACTTTTTGGTTCGGTGCATCGTCTTGTCATTAGTCATTAAAAAACTGGAATGCTGAATCAACTTATCCGAGACAGGATCTGAGGAGAAAGATGGAGACGATGTTTACTAGATCCGGAATTTGGCGAACGCCTGCGTTGTGCCTGGGCCTGATGCTTCCTATGGGGCTTTCTTCCCTGGGATCGGAGGCGCTGGCGCAGACTGCTCCCGCTGCGGCTGCGGCGCGGCAGTTGGGTACGGTGAAGGCCATCTCGGGCAATAGTGTGACATTGGCGACCGACGGCGGTTCGCAGGTTTCGGTGAGTGTTGCGGATGGGGCGAAGATTCTGCAACTGGCACCGGGGAGCACGGATTTGAAGACGGCCCAGCCGATTGCGCTGACAGATGTTGCAGTGGGCGACCGTGTATTGGTGACGGGCAAGGCCAGCGATGACGGTGGGTTCACGGCGTTGCGCGTGATTCTGATGAAGTCCACCGATATTGCAGAGAAGAATGCTGCGGAGAAGGCGGACTGGCAGAAGCGTGGGTCCGGCGGGCTGGTGAGCGCGGTTGATGGTTCGACGCTGACGATAACGGCTGGTGGGAAGAAAATTCAGTTGCAGACGACGGACAGCACGAAGTTCCGGCGGTATTCGGGCGACTCAGTGAAGTTCGAAGATGCGAAGCCGGGAACGCTGGCGCAGGTTCAAGTTGGTGATCAGCTACGTGTGCGCGGAACAAAGTCGGGGGATGGCTCGACGATTCAGGCGGAAGAGATTGTGAGCGGATCGTTCAAGAATCTGGCTGGAACGATTGCGACGCTCAATGCCGCTGGTGGAACGCTTACCCTGAAGGATCTGACGACAAAGAAGACGATGACCGTGACGGTGACGGCGAATTCAGATGTTCGCAAGCTGCCGCCTGAGGTTGCGGCGAGGTTTGCGGCGAGGGCCAAAGGCGCAGCAGCGGGTGGTCCCGGCGGTGCTCCAAGTGCTACCGGTGGTGGGGCGCAGGCTTCAACGCAGGGTGCGGGTGCTGCTGGAGGCGGAGCGCCTCGTGGACCTGGCGGTATGGGAGGTCCGGGTGGACTGGGTGGAGGAAGGTCGGCGGGGGGCGATCTGTCGCAGATGCTGTCGAGACTGCCGACGGGGACGCTGGCTGATCTGAAGGTGGGGGATGCAGTGATGGTTGTTGCATCGCAAGCGGAACCAAACAGCCAGACAGTGACGGCGGTGACCCTGCTTGCAGGCGTCGAACCGATCCTTGCGGCGACGCCGAGTGGAAGCCCGGCGATGACGTTGTCTCCGTGGACTGTTGGGGGCGGGGCTCCTGATGCTGGCGGTGGTGTGCAGTAGCCGTCGACAACAGTAACGTTTTTTCTTTTGTCTTTCTTTTGAGGAGCAGTATGTCTTTTAGAACAACGCTGAAGATTTTTTTTCTTTTTTTCTTTGCCTTGACGCCGCTGTTTGTCAGTGCTCAACAGCCGGCTGCGGCTACCGTGCATGGACTGGTGACTGACCCCGACGAAGCAGTGATTCCGGGGGCGACGGTTACGCTGACTCCTGCTGCGGGCAAGGGGAAGGCTATCGTCGCGCTGTCGCAGAACGATGGAACCTATACGTTGCATGGTGTTCCGGCTGGAACTTTTTCGATGACGGTGACGATGCAGGGCTTTGCCACCTTCGTGAAGATGGACGTGCGGATTGGCGCTGGGCAGACGTTGACGCAGAACGTGAAGATGGCGATCCAGGAGCAGACGCAGGAGGTTCAGGTAACGGCACAGTCGGCGCAGGTGGGCGTGGACTCGGATAGCAATGCGAGCTCGACGGTTATCAAGGGCAAGGACCTTGATGCGTTATCAGACGATCCGGATGAGCTGTCGTCGGAGCTGTCGGCGTTGGCGGGGCCAGCGGCGGGGCCGAACGGCGGACAGATTTATGTGGATGGATTTACTGGTGGGCAGCTTCCGCCGAAGTCGTCGATTCGTGAGATTCGGGTCAACCAGAATCCGTTTTCGGCGCAGTATGACCGACTGGGCTATGGACGCGTTGAAGTGTTCACCAAGCCCGGTACCGACAAGATTCATGGGCAGTATTCACTGACCGGGAATGACTCGTCGTTCAACTCGGGTAATCCGCTGCTGAATGCGAGTCTGACGCCTGGGCAGCAGCCGATTGTGCAGCCGCCTTATCATTCGATGTTCATGTTCGGAAATATTTCGGGACCGATCTCTCGAATTGCCTCGTATTCGGTCGGCGGTTCGCACCGGTCGATCCAGGACAACACGATCGTGAATGCGATTGTGCCGAGCTCTCTGTTCGGATGCCCGGCCGGGCAAGCGACTTGCTCTTACCAGGCGGCGACTTTGTTTCCGCAGGTGAGGACAGATATCAGTCCGCGTCTGGACCTGGCGCTTGGCGAGAAGAATACGCTTACGACGCGGTTCCAGTATTACCAGAATGATGTGCAGAATGATGGCGTGGGTGGCTTTGATCTGCCTAAGACTGGTTACAACCTGTCGAGCTCCGAGGCCACATTGCAGATAAGCGACACGCAGATTGTGAGCTCGCGTGTGATCAATGAAACGCGATTCGAGTATGAGCGCGACAGCAGCACGCAGACGGCGCAGAATACCAGCCCGACGATTAACGTGCAGGGAGCGTTTACGGATGGAGGCTCGAATTCCGGCAACATCAGCGATATCCAAAATCATTTTGAGGTTCAGAACTACACTTCGATCCAGCTTCAGAAGAACTTTTTGCGGTTCGGCGGGCGTCTGCGTACGACCGGCGACAACAACAATACGACGTCGGGCAAAAACGGCATGTTTACGTACAACTGCCTTCTAACGGCAGATTGCGCGGTGGCATATAACAACGGAAACGGGAACGCCAGCCAGTTCACAATTACAACGGGGTTCAAACCGGTAAATGCAACGATGGTCGACCTTGGAGTGTACGCCGAGGACGATTGGAAGCCGCGGCCGAATCTGACAGTTAGTTATGGGCTTCGCTTTGAGACGCAGAACCATCTGAACGGTAACTACGATTTTGCGCCGCGCGTCTCGTTTGCCTATGGATTGGGAGGCCCGAAGGGAACTTCGAAGACGGTGTTGCGCGGTGGATTCGGAATGTTCTATGACCGCTTCAATCTGACTAACATCACAACGACGGTCCGGCAGGATGGGAACCATCAGACCCAGACGACTCTTGC
>DATDHL010000133.1:0-2919 GCA_036521575.1 Edaphobacter sp.
CCTCTTGGCGACGTCGTCATTCAGCGAGACGCGGTTGTAAACGCGCCGGAAGGGCGTTTCCACAAACCCGAACTCGTTGACCTTCGCGTAGGTCGCGAGGTTGCCGATCAGCCCGATGTTCGGACCTTCCGGCGTCTCGATCGGGCAGATACGGCCGTAGTGCGTCGGATGCACGTCGCGGACTTCGAAGCCTGCGCGCTCGCGCGACAGACCGCCAGGCCCAAGGGCCGACAGGCGGCGCTTGTGCGTGATCTCCGAGAGGGGGTTGGTCTGGTCCATGAACTGCGAGAGCTGAGAGGAGCCGAAGAACTCACGAATCGCGGCCATAACAGGCTTCGCATTGATGAGGTCGTGCGGCATCGCGGTCGACATCTCCTGATAGACCGACATCTTTTCCTTGATCGCGCGCTCCATGCGGACCAGGCCGATGCGGAACTGATTCTCCATCAGCTCGCCGACAGCGCGGACGCGGCGGTTGCCAAGGTGATCGATGTCATCGACTACGCCGATGTTCTTGCGCAGCTTCAGCAGGTAGCGGATCGTGCCATAGAAGTCCTCAGGCGTCAGCGTCCGCTTGTCGAGACCGGTCGCATCCTGGTTCTCATACAGCTTGATGTTGAACTTCAGCCGGCCTACGCGTGAGAAGTCATACTTGCGCGGATCGAAGAACATGCCTTCGAAGAGCGCAGTCGCCGTGTCGAGTGTCGGCGGATCGCCCGGACGCAGCTTGCGGTAGATCTCAATCAACGCCTCTTCTGGCTTGCGAACCGAGTCACGGCGCAGCGTGTTCGTGATGATGTTGCCCACGTCATCGCGCTCGGGGAAGAAGACCTCAAAGTTGGTAACGCCCGACTGCTGAATCTTGTGCAGCTTGTCGGCAGTCAGCTCCTGGTTTGCTTCGTACAGCAGCTCGCCAGTGCTCAAATCAACCACGTCGGAGGCGGTCATCGCACCATCAAACTCGCTGGTCTCCACCTCAATCTGCTCAACCTTGTGGCTGCGCAGGCCCTTCAGCGAGTGCGCCGAAATCTTGCGGGTAGCCGGAGCGAGCTCTTCGCCCTTGACCGTAATCGCCACTGCCGGACGCGTGCCCTGCAGATTGGTCGGCGTGCCCTCAGGAGCAACCTTCCAGCTCAGCTTTCCGTCCTTCACGTTGATCGTGTCGACCGTGTAGAAGGTCTTGAGAATCTCCTCATCCGTACGCAGGCCAAGCGCGCGCAGGAAGATCGTTCCCAGAAACTTACGCTTGCGGTCGATGCGGACATACAGGGTGTTCTTCTGGTCGTACTCGAACTCGACCCAGCTGCCGCGGTACGGAATGATCTTGCCGAGGAAGTAGGTGCGGTTGTTCGCCGTCTCAAAGAAGACGCCGGGCGAACGGTGAAGCTGCGACACGATGACGCGCTCTGTGCCGTTGACGATGAAGGTGCCGTTCTGCGACATCAGCGGGATGTCGCCGAAGAACACTTCCTGCTCCTTCATGTCGCGCAGGCTCTTGACCCCGGTCTCCGGATCCTTGTCGTAGATCTTCAGCCGGATCGTGACCTTCAGCGGGGCCGAATACGTCATGCCGCGCTCTTCGCACTCTGCCTGGTCGTACTTCAGCTGCAGACCCACGGGGTCGCCGCACTTGGTGCAGAAGTCAGGCGTGTTCTTGTTGTACGTTCCGCAGAAATTGCAAAGCACGTCGCCCGGGTGGAAGGGGTCGGTGATGACCATGTGGCCGCAGTGGGTGCAGGCCGTACGCAGGTGGTTCAGACCCTTGAGGTAGCCGCACTTGCACTCCCAGTTGCCGATGGAGAAGTCGACGAACTCAAGCTCGGAGACGTTACGGAAATCGGTAATCGGAAACACCGAGGTGAAGACCGACTGCAGTCCATTATCCTCACGCTCCTGGGGAAGCTTGTCCATCTGCAGGAAGCGCTCATAGCTACGACGCTGGACCTCGATGAGGTTGGGAATCTGAATGGCTGTAGGAATCTTTGAAAAATCTAAACGGCTGCGGATCGCGCGCATTGTGTTGTTGGACTGACCAGACATGCTCTCTCCTGAAAACTCACCTTCGAGGCCTCCCGATCATGGCTGCCCGCATCGAAGCACTCTGATGCTGCCCGGCTACCTGATCGTTCGGGGAGGGCTTCGGTGCAGCCCTCCGGGTTCGGTTCTGTTGCGTATTCGGCTCCTGCTGCCCCTCGACTGCAGCAGGCCCCGTGCGCAGAATGTCTCGCCGTCTCTTACGTCCGGCATTGGATAAATCTTGAAACTTCACTATCAACTGGCGTCCGAAAGCTGCTATAAAGAACGCGTGCAACGTACTGCTTTGCCCAAACTGGGCGATATATCTATAGACACGGCAAAGCGCTCACAGGGACAGCGTGTCCCGAGAGCGCAAAGATCGACTTGTGCACTGTTTCAATCGTAGTGGTGTGAATGCCTGCCGCCATTCAGGGCTCGCCTTGCCCCAAAGTTTGCCGCCTGCTAAAGCCTAAAAGCACCATGCACGTCCGCCGCTCGAAGTGCATGATGGCCGACCCCTTAGCCTGCTCTCTGCAGGATGGGCCGGAGTACATCCATAAAATCTGCCGGTAAATTGTTGTCCACCAAGGAACACGCCGAGGCGGAACGAATCTTCATTAAAGAATATCGCGTTCCGCCCCAACTTGCAACTGGCGTGTAACTTACTTGATTTCGACGGTTGCAACGCCTTCGAACTTCTTCGCGATGGCGGCTGCATCATCCTTCGAAATGTTCTCCTTCAGAGGCTTCGGAGCGCCGTCGACCAGGTCCTTGGCTTCCTTCAGCCCAAGAGCGGTCACTTCGCGTACAGCCTTGATGGTGTTGATCTTGTTCGCGCCGGCATCCTTCAGGATGACGGTGAACTCGGTCTTCTCTTCGACCGGAGCCGCTGCCGCAACGCCG
>DATDHL010000134.1:0-1822 GCA_036521575.1 Edaphobacter sp.
TGAGTTCGCCAGCTACTTTCACAAGTCACCCGATCAACTCGGTCCGGAACATATCCGTACCTGGCTGCTGTATCTGCTCAACGAGCGGAAGCTGGCCTGGGGTACCCTTCAGTGCGCCCGGTCGGCGTTGAAGTTCCTCTATAGCCCAGCATCGGATCGTTCGAGGCTTGCAGTCCTTTCTGTCCAAACACCACCCGCTTCCCATCGTGGAGAAACTCTTTCGGGAGTTCCGGCAGGTAAGGGGCATGGGCTGGCGGTGCAGCCTCCTTAACTTGCAGGAATAGGGGATCGCTATCTCCGTTGCCGAAGAGTAGCGCACGCGTTCCTACCGAACCAACCCCCACCACCCTGTGGGCGACATCTGCTACCTGATGGCGGCTCAGCATCAAGCTGCGCTCACGCGGAAGCGTGCTTGAGTAACGGTTCAGAGCTTCAATGACCTTGCTTTTGTGGAAGCGCTCACACGCGTCAATACTGGCGGATCTTCGCGGAATACCCAGGACCCATCGCTCTTGCGCTCCGCGACCTTCGGTACAAACGCTTTATTGTCAGTGGCCAAAGCTTTGGCTAACACTTTCTTAAAGACTGCTTGGGACTTCGGATCGATCTTGACCAGCGGACTCAACCGTCCGGGATAGGCATGCAGATACCAGATCTCCAGCAGTCCCATGCTTTCCAGTCGGGTCATGTTGAATCGGTAACCCTCGACCGCGCGCTGTACGGCAGCGGCCCGCTCGCGCCGGTTCAGCCCATTTTCGCGCCCGGCTACGTTTACGCTTGCCACCAGGCGCTTGAGGTCCCATTCCCACGGACCGAGTGTCACCTCGTCAAAATCATTCAGGTCAAAGACAACTTCCCGCTGTGGCGTGCCATAGAAACCGAAGTTGTTCAGATGTGCGTCGCCATCGATGATCACGGGAATTCCGCTGATCGGCGATGTCGATAGATCCGACGCCATCACGCAGGCCGAACCTCGCAGGAAGGTGAACGGCGAGGCAGCCATGCGTCCCATACGCAACGGAATGAGGTCTTTTTGCCGGCCCTTATTGTTCTCAGCAATGAGTTTCAGCGGGTCAGGCCGGCTCTTCGAAGGTATCCACTCGGCGTGCGACTCCCGCGGGACCGCGCGGCGCAGGTCCTTGCCAATGGCATGCCCGCTTCTCCCATGCAGCAATCTTGTGGCCGAAGTCACTTCTCGGCGGTGGTTCAAGCTTCGCTATCGCCATCGTGCCCTCCCGAAACGTCATTTCACTTCACCGACACGCGCCTGTTCCTATCCAGATCGAAATTTCCAATACACCAAACATCACCAATTGTCGGATGTGGGGCGCCAGGTCTTGTCCGGATTGTAGAGTTCCATGTTCTGGACGATCTTGAGGGAATCAGGCCCGAGATCTTTCTGGTAGACAACGCCATCGTAGTCGACCATAAATGTCTTGACGCCGGTGACGCGATAGTCGGCAGGTACGGCTACGAGTGCAAATCCGCCGATCATCGCTCCCTCGATCATGTAATCGAGTTTGCCTAAGGGCGCATCAGGGCCCTGCCCTTTCAGCACCTTGAAATAGTAGCCGTGGAAAGGTTTGCCCTGTGCCGCGTCCCCTTCAACAAGGTTTTTGGCTATCTCCTCTCCAACTGGGCCTCCCCAACTCCCATCCGGGTTTTTCCATGCCAGTCCATCCTGCTTTCCAGGCGTGCTGATAATTCTCTGCGCGTATTGATTCACTCCGGAGTCGTCGTGTATCTGCTCTGCGTAATCCTTCTGAGCTTCTACATAACCGCGGCAGATAGTAATGGCGTCCAGTTCGTTAGTCCCAATGCG
>DATDHL010000135.1:0-3107 GCA_036521575.1 Edaphobacter sp.
CTGCCGCGCTCGTTCTGGTAGCGGAAGCCGAAGAGAGCGGTGATGCGATGAAGGAAGGTGTAGTCGGACTGGTAGTAGAGCTCGTCGCGATTGGAGACAGATTTTTCTTCGGGGATGAAGAAGGAGGCCTGGCCGGTGGTGCTGTAGCCGTTGGCTCCGCGGATGGTGACGACGTTGCCGAAGTACTCGGTGAAGGGGAAGCCGTCGCCGAAGTCGAAGGTGATGGGGGTGCCGACGTTGGTGTAGGCGTGTTCCTGCTCACGCTTGCGGGCGATGCCGTAGCGGACGAGGTTGTGCCAGTTGTGTTCGGTGCGGTTCTCGAGGGTGAGGCCGGAGTAGATGTCCTGATCGGCCTGCTTGCCGTCGGCGGAGATGCCGTAGAAGTTGTGGGCCTGGGGCAGGCCGATGGCGGAGACGGCGTTGCGGATGGTGAAACGGGCCTGGGTGCTGGCGGTGATGTCGTAGCCGAGATTGGCGACGGACGTAAATGCATGGAAGCGGTCGTTGGGGATGGAGTTCGACGTGTCGAAGCGGCTGAAGGCTCCGTAGTAGTCGAGCTTGTTGTGGGCACCGGAGACTGCGGCTTCGTTGCGGTAGGTGTGGAAGTTGCCTGCGTCGCCGGAGTAGTTTAGGACGGGACGAAGTCCGCTGCCGCGTGGCGTGGTGAGATTGACGACGGAGGCGGCAGCGTCGGTACCGTAGAGGGCGGAGTTGGGGCCGCGATACATTTCGAGGCCGGCCAGGCCGGTGGTGGAGACGTTGCCGAAGTCGAAGGTTCCACCCACGTCGTTGGCGGGGACTCCGTCGATGAGGACTTTGTTGGCGGTGGAGTTGCCGCCGCGGACGAAGAGCGAAGTGACGCTGCCGGTCTGGCCGGACTGGACGGCTACGTTGCCGAGGGATTGGCGGAGATCGTCGACGAGGCCGACGCGGGCGGCGAGGTCAGCCTGGGGGATGAGGGTGACGGAGGCGCTGCTCTGCTGGAGGGGTGTGGGGATTCCGGTGGCGGTGACCGTGACGGATGTCTTGACGGCGTCTAACTCGAGGACGATGTCGTGGGTGACGACGTCGGTGGCTCCGCCGTAGAAGTCCTGGCCGATGTTGGGGGTGAAGTTTGGCGCGGAGGTGAGGAGGATGAATCGGCCGGGGGCGGTGCTGCGGATCTCGAAGGAACCGCCAGGGTTGGTCAGCACGGCGGCTACGGCCTGTTTGCCCTGGATGAGTTGGACGCGTGCTCCGGGGACGACGGCGCCGAGGGGATCGGTGACGGTGCCGCGGACGATGACGGCGTGGGCTGCAAGAGTAAGGCGGAAAAGGATGACGAGCGAGGCAAGCAGAGACTTCGAGGCCGATGGACGGCGCACGGACGTGAACATGAATGAGACTCCTCCGTTCCCCCCCGGGAACGTGGTTGATGTGCGCTTGCGGAACCGGTCTCCTGACTTACGCGATGCATGCTGGCCGTGGTGCTGGATACTTCCCTTCCCGGCGCCGGGCGCTAGTGGGAGTATCTGGCTGGCATTCACACTTGGAAGTGTGCGCGAATCACAGTTGCGGGGCAGTGGCGGAGTTTCACCGCGCTTCCCGAACATTCCGCTGCGGGACAAAGGTTGGGTTGCACGGCGGATGCGAGGATCGCCGCAGGATTGCCGGCGAAAGGCACATCCGGCTTAGCCAGTTTACACGGCTGGCGTTACCTATATGGGCAATAGTTTGGCCGCGATGGAAGCTGTACGCTGGAACGAGCTTCGCCAGAGAGTGTTGCTGGCATGATTCGTGATTTCAAGAATCAGCGCATTGAGAGGTATCTTTGACGACCGACGCCTCGCCTGTTTCGCCCCCCGCGCCGACAAACAGCATTGGAATTGCGCGCTTTTCAAAGATAGATCTGATGGTCGCAGCAGGGCTTGTCTTGGCCACAGCTCTGTTTATTGCTGGGCATTTGAATTTGCCGCTGAGCCCGATGGAGGATGCTTCCATGTTGCTGCGCTACTCGCAGAATCTGGCGCGGGGGCATGGGATCGTCTGGAATGTTGGCGAGCATCCGGTAGAAGGGGCGACGGATTTTCTGTATATGGTGCTGATCGGGGTGTTCAGCCGGTGGACGCATGTGGGCGTGCAGGCCGTGGCTGCGGCGGTGCTGTTTGTTTCCCAGGTTGTGAGCGTAGTGGTGCTGTATGTTGGGCTGCGACGGCTGTATGACGCGCCGGTGTTGCTAGCGGCAGGGTTTGCGGCCACGCTGGGGTTCGGGCTAGGATACCACTTTGTGAATACGGGGTTCAGCGCGCCGTTTTATGGGTTGTTCGCGTTGGCGACGTGGTACGTGGGGATGGTTTGCGTTCAGGATGGCGTGACGTGGCAGCGGGCGATCTGGTTTGCGATCCTGGGATTTGTGACGGGATTGATTCGGCCGGATGGAGTGCTTCTGGCGGGGCTGATGTTGTGCTCAACACTCTATGGGGTGCGGGAGAGACGGCTTCCGCTGGTGATTAGTTTTGGAGCGATCTTTATAGTGTGCGGCGGGGTCTACTTTGCCTGGCGACTGCACTATTTCGGGCTTCTATTTCCGGTGCCGTTTTATACGAAGCACTCGGGAGAGATTCACTGGGCCAATCTGAAGTTGTCAGCGCGGGCGATGGTGGAGATGCTGCTGCCGTTTCTACCGCTGGCCGGGCTTGGACTGAGGAGTCGCAGCGCGATGAGGCAACTGGTGATCTGGCTGATTACCGTGGTGCCGTTTACTTCAGTGTGGGTTTTGATTGCGCTGGAGAATAACCACTTTTCGCGGTTTCAATATGTGACGGTGCCGCTGTCGCTGTTTTCGCTGGGTGGATTGGTGGCGGTGTGGTGGAAGGAGATTGAAAGCACTCGGCCCCGGGAGGCGGCGACACTGAAGATGCCGCTGACAGCGGTGATGATGTTGCTATTTGTCTTTGCGATTATCTACAACATGCATCTTTATCTGCAGCCGTTTTCGAATGTGGGGGCGCAGGAACTGGGGTTGCGGCTGCAGCCCTATGCGGCGAAGAACTACAGCATGGTGATGACGGAGGCCGGTGATCTGCCGTTCTATTCGGAGTGGCGCGCTGTCGATGAGGGTGGGTTGA
>DATDHL010000136.1:0-3883 GCA_036521575.1 Edaphobacter sp.
GAAGCCCTCGACAAGCACGACTACCCCGCCGCCTTAAAACTCCTCACCGCCCTTAGCGAAAAACACCCCACCGACGCACACCTCCTCTACAACCTGGCCTCCACCCAGGACGCCCTCGACCAAACCTCCCTCGCCGAAGCCACCTACCGCAGAGCCATTGCCGCCGACCCTAACTTTCTCGAGCCCCACCTCGCCCTAGGCCTCCTCCTCGCCCGCTCCGGCAGACCCTTCGAAGCCCACGCCGAACTAGCTGCCGCCACCACCATTCCCAAAGGCGATCCCCTCCTCCGCGCCCACGCCTACCGTGCCCTCGCCCGCCTCGACCAGCAATCCAACCCCACCGGCGCCACCGAGGAACTCCTCGCTGTCCTCAAACTCTCCCCCGAAACCCCCGACGACATCCTCCTCTCCGGTGAACTGGCCGAAGCCTCCAACGACCCCGCCGCCGCCGAAACAGCCTACCGGCGCCTCCTCACCACCGACCCCCAGAATCCCGACGCCACAGCAGCCCTGGTTCATCTCCTTATCCATCAGCAGAAACCAGACCAGGCCGAAACCATCCTGACCGCAGCCCTCGCCAAAAACCCCGATGACCCCACCCTCAACGCTCAGCTAGCCAGCCTCTACGAATCCCAGAACAAGCCCGCCCAGGCCATCCCCATCCTCGAAAAGCTCCACGCAGCCCACCCCGACGACCCAAACCTCGCCCGCCTCCTGGCCCGTCTCTACGGTCGCAGCGGCCAGTACGACAAAGCCGAAGCCCTCTACGCCGCCCTGACTACCGCCTCCCCACACGACCCCACCCTCCTCGACGACCGCGCCGACGCCCTTATCCACCTCCGCAACTTCGCCGAAGCCGAGACCATCCTCAAGCGCGCCCTCGCCGATACCAAGGCCTTCCCCTCCAACGACGACCTCGGAGCCGCCGCCAGCCACCTGGCCTTTGCCGCGTCTGCTAACAACGATCCAGCCACCACCTTGCAAGCATTAGAAATTCGTGCTAAAGTGCTGCCACAGTCTCCGTCCTCTCTCTTCCTCGCGGCGACAGCGCACGACAAGCTACACCAGGTCCAGCAGGCAAGGGATCTGTACAAACAGTTCCTCTCCGTGGCGAACGGCCAGTTTCCGGACGAGGAGTGGGAGGCCCGCCACCGCCTCATCACCCTCGAACACATGAAGTAGTCAAGCGCTCCTCAAGAGGTGCGTTATGAAAATTCATCTTCGGCCCGCAGTTCTTATACTTCCTGTTCTCTTTCTCCTGCCCATTCCCGCACGCGCCGCAGGCATCGACAAATCCGTCATTCTCGACGAACAGCAAATCAATCAACTTGAGCAACGCGCCCTACAGGCCAACCCGCGCGAACAATGCTTTCTCTACACCGAGCTCGTCTCCGCGATGACCGAAGTCGCCGGCAAACAGATGCTAGACGGCGACACCGACCACGCCAGCGCCACTCTCAAGAAGGTCGAGCACTACGCCCAGCTCATCCAACTCAACCTTGCCAGGGACACCAAGCGCCTCAAGAACTCCGAGATCCTGATGCACCGCACCACCTACCGCCTCACCGAGTACCTCCACCGCGCCTCCTCCGAGGATCAGGCCACCCTCCAAGCCACCCTCAAGCGCCTCGACCAGGTCCAAAACGATATCCTCACTCAGGTCTTCAACCACTAAATGCGCCCTCGCAACTCGTTCCTTCTGGCCCTCGCTCTAGCCTCGCTCATCCTGCCCCTGCACGCCCAGCGTGACGACTCCGCGCTCTCCGACGGCGAGGTCGAGCAGCTTCGCGAATCCGCCTACTTCCCCAATGACCGCGTCATGGTCTTCATCAAGCTCCTCGACGTCCGCACCAAGGCCATCCAGGACATGTACGCTCGCCCCCGCCGCCCTGGCCGTGAGCAGGACACCCACGACCTATACGAACAGTTCACCGCCATCGCCGACGAGCTCGACGACAACCTCGACGACTACGGCCCCCACCACCGCGACATCCGCAAATCCCTTCCCAAGCTCATCGAGGCCACCGACCGCTGGGCCACCATCGTCAAGAGCCCCCCTGACAACGAGACCTACAACGTCTCCCGCAAGATAGCCCTCGAAGCCATCCGCGACCTCCGTGAAGCCGCCACCCAGCTAGTCGAAGAGCAGAAGACCTGGTTCATCGCCCACCCACCCCCCAAAGACGACCCCAACCGAGCCGAACCCGGGTCGGCCCCACGCTAAACCGCCCCAGCAACGACTACTTCGTCGGGCAATCCTTCCGCCCCGTATCCGCAACACTAGCGATGACCCACTTCCCATCCACGCGGACAACATTGAACAGGTCCGTCCCGCAGTGATCCACCTTGCCATCGACAAGAAACTCAAACGGAGCCCACACCACAGCCAGATCGTTATCGATCCGCACCAGCGGATCATGAATCCGCTCTTCGATGTGCGTCGTTCCCGGCCGTCCCACCCGCTCCGCGAAAGCCTCGAACGTCATCTGAGTTGGCTTGCCATCCCGCATCAACACCATCACGCCACCGGGCAGGACAGGCTCTTTGATCGCCGCCGCGTCGCGCTTCGCCATCCCGTCAAACATCGCCTTCACAGGAGCAAGAACCGCCTCCCCTTCCGGCGTCAAGGCATGCAACGGAGCGGCAACCAGGCCGGCCAATACAGCTCCGGCAACCAATAAAACCAAACGCACTCGACGAAGACTCTTCATAATCCCCGATTCTAACCTCCACTCATCCACGGAACACCCTGGAAACCCCTCAGATACGCCAGCCACCCAACCCACAACCCATCGTGCTAGCCTTAAACCCATAGTGTCCTCCACACTCATTCCAATATTTGAAGAGCAGTACCGGGACCTCCGCCCCCGCGCGCCCATGCCGCCCTTCGACATCCGTTTCCGCCGCTTCACCTCGCTCAACACCACCATCCGGCTCCGCGAAGGCCGCCTCCACGTCCGCCTCTCCGACGTCCTCGAGCACGCCCCCGACTCCGTCCACCACGCCATCGCCCACATCCTCCTCGCCAAGCTCTACAAGAAACCCATCGCCCCCACCCACGCCGACCGCTATCGCCGCCACGTCTCCTCCGAGTCCGTCTCCCGCCAGGCCGAGCACATCCGACAGACCCGTGGCCGCAAACGCATACTCACCCCGCACGGTCACCACTACGACCTAAACGAAGTCTTCGAATCCCTCAACGCCCGTTTCTTCCACGGACTCCTCGGCCGCCCCATCCTCACTTGGAGCGCCCACCAGGCCCGCCGCATGCTCGGCCACTACGACGCCGCCCACAACACCATCGTCGTCAGCCGAGTCTTCGACCGCTCCGACACCCCGCGCTGCGCCGTCGAGTACCTCCTCTACCACGAGATGCTCCACCTCAAGCACCCCGTCCGCGTCAAAGCCGGCCGCCGCTGCGTCCACTCCCGCGAGTTCCAGGCCGAAGAACGCCTCTTCCCCGAACTAGACGAAGCCAAAGCCTACCTAAAGCGCCTCTAATATCCCACCGTAATTGTTTGTGCTTTTATCAGCCTTTATCCCTTAGATCACCGTTACGCCGTTCATCCGCGCCAATTCGCAAAAGATCCGTGGTCGCCTCAAGGCAGCGTAGCCGCAGCGCTATGGCCAATCTTCCTATCCGCCCACTGAATGAAGTACTTCATATTCGGAGCATCCGTATGCCCGCCATCATGCTGCCGCCATGCTAGATCCCCCTCCATCAGCAGCCCTGAGTTAACCGGAGGCATCGTAGCCGCGTGGTAGTCATCTGGGACACCCATATCCCTCGCCCCCAGTAGCCGAAACACCGGCTGAGCCGCAACCGCCGCCATATAGCTTCCCTGATGATCCAGCCACTTCGCATCGCCCTGCTCAGGAATCC
>DATDHL010000137.1:0-2687 GCA_036521575.1 Edaphobacter sp.
CACAGAGAAGGAAGAAAAGTCCGCACCCATCCCTCTCAGCGTTCTTCTCAGAAAAGCAAAGGTTCTCGGTCTCGCTCTCGGCTTCGGCTCCTACAACTACGTCTTTTACCTACTTCTCACCTGGCTCCCGAGCTACCTCTACTCAGCCCTCCACATCGATCTCCTGCATTCCTTCCTCTTTACCGGAGTCCCGTGGCTCTTCGCCACCGCCACCGCCCTGATCATCGGCGGCTGGCTCGTCGACGAGCTTATCCGCCGCGGCTGGAACGCAAACCTCGTCCGCAAGACGACCCTCATCGCAGGAACCGCCTGTGGTCTGGGCATCCTGGGCGCGGCCCACGCCCACACCCCGGCCCGCGCCCTCATCTGGATCAGCATCTCGATAGGCGGTCTCTCCGCTGCGTCGCCCGTAGGCTGGACGATCCCATCGCTCATCGTGCCCCGCAGCAGTGTAGGAAGTGTAGGCGGAATCATCAACTTCTCCAATCAACTCTCCGGCATCGCCGCCCCCATCGTCACCGGATACCTCGTCGCCGCCCATCAATCCTTCGCTTTGGCCTTCGGAGTCTCCGCAGTCTACCTGCTCATCGGCATCGCAGGGTACATCTTCCTGCTGGGCAGGATCGAGCGATGCGCATAACCGCTCGCAACCCGCATCTCATAGGCAGCACTTCGAATTGACCGAATATGATTTTGTCGCTATCACGCCAGTTCGCCTATCTCGTTATCCTCGCGCTCCCGATCGCATGCATTTCCTGGACTGTAACCCACGAAGAGGTCTTTCGTGAGCCTCGCGATTGGTGCAAAAACCGTAGCGAAGGCTGTCGTTCTCTCATACCCAGGAAGTTCTTCTACCTCTTCACCTGCGAGTACTGCTTCAGCCACTACATCGCAGCCTTCTTCCTCGTTATCACCGGCTTCCAGATGCTTTACGAAGGCTGGAGAGGCTACCTGATCGCCTGGTTCGCGCTCGTTTGGATCGCCAACATCTACATGAGCTTCTTCAATCGTCTGCGTCTGGACATCAAGCACGAGAACGTTGCCATCGCTGTAGATCAGACGAAAGTCGACAACGATGCTCAGCCGCGGCGGCCCTGATCCAGCGCGTATTGGCGGCAGTGCTCCAGATATGCTGTCTCATGGTTGGCAATCAACTCGACGACGCTGCGCCACATCCAGCCTGGAGCATCGAGTGTCTTCGATCGGTTCCGTCCCAGCTCAGCCATCCAGCTCTTGCGTGTAGCTGTGTCCATCTGTCGGGCGTGGGCTTTGCCGACGACGGCTGCGAGATAGCTGGCCGCCGCAACGGCCTCATCGCGAGTGAGCTGATCCATCTCCAGTTTCAGGTCCTGTGGCATCAACTCGCGGATCACCACCGGCCGCCCCAAAAACTTTGCCGCAAGCATCCGTTCGCCGAGGAAGGGTGACACATGGCACGCCCCGGTTACCACTCGTTGCGCATTGTCCTTTGGCATTGAGGCCTCTTTCGACGATGGAGCGGCGGCACGCACCGCCTCCTTGATATCGACCAGGCAGAACTGGCGATCCTTCTTGCGACCTACGCCGAGCAGTACGGCATAACGAAGACGCCCCAGCGAACTGCATCCCTTCATCCAATAAGCCGCATCGAAGACGCGAATCTTTGCGTCATCGTCGCGATGCTTCAAAGCTGTAATCAGCTTTCGCGCTTGTTCTGTCTCAAAGAGACGATTGATCTCGTCCTTCTCTTCTTTGGACAGCGCCCAGAACCGTTCGCCAAGAGGAATCTTCGGGGAGACATCCTCGATGCGTTCCTGCGCCAGATGTCTCCACTCGCGCTTCAGAGACTGTTGCAGCACCATATGGATCGGCCGCAGCTCCTCGCTGTTCTTCGTTGCTTTTTTCACGCGGCGGGATTGAAGCGCACTCTGATAGCCCTTAACTATCTGCTCCATCATCACCGCAGTCGTCACGCCGGGCAGGTCGGAGCCGCGTACCGCCGTTGCCAGCGAAAGGCCAAGCCGAATCAGATCATGGGCCGGATTTCCGATGACAGTTTGGTCGAGATCGCGAATCTCAATCTCGACTTGTCCGTCTGCATTAGCTACCGGGCCAAGGTTGCCAACGTGACAGTCCCCGCATATCCACACTAGGGGCCCTTGTGGAAGGCGGTCGACAGAACATTCCTTGAGCCACTGATAGAACTGGACGGTGTTTCCACGCACATACGCATGTGCAGACCGCGCCATTTTCAGCCGCCGCCGCTCATCGAGTACAACCTTCCGGTTAGATGGCCTGACCTGAACAGCCTTAGTTTGCATCCAGCAGTTTTACACGAAATTAACAATGGAGGTCGGCGGTCTCACGTCAGCGCCGACCCTTTACTCGGAAGGCAAAGCCTCCAGCGCTGCCCTTGCCTTGTCGTACAGAAGCCTTGTCTCGGCAGACTGCTTCCGTAGCCCTTCGACGATGTGTGCCGGAGCTTTCGCCATAAAGGCCTCGTTGTTCAACTGCTTATCCGCCGCGGCAAGCCCTTTTTCAAACCTGGCAAGGTCTTTGGTCAACCGCTCGCGTTCGGCAGGGACGTCGATCTGGCGCTCGTACAGAACGGCGACGTCGAAGCCAGCGGTGGAACGGGCATTTGCGCCCGTAAGCGGCTCGCCTGAAAACGCGATCTCCGAAACCCGAGCCATCCGCGCGAGCATATC
>DATDHL010000138.1:0-3009 GCA_036521575.1 Edaphobacter sp.
AGCGTAACAAATGATCGCTGGGGGCCGTTGTTCGGTTACACAGGCAGCTTTCAGGTGGATTGGAGACACGCGGGTGCAGAGGTGGCACCCGATGATCTTCTACCACAACGCACTGAGCGCCGCGAGTAATGTGCAGGATCAGCCGGTGTTGCGGAGACCGGCGCTGATGCCGTTGATGGTGGCACTAATGGCGCGGTTTAGTTCAGGGGAATCGGGTTTGCCCTCGGCTATGGCGGCTCGCTTGCGGCGGATGAGCTCGACCTGGATGAGGCTCATGGGGTCGACGTAGGGGTTGCGCAGGCGGATGGAGCGCTCGAGGACTGGGTTGGTCTGGAGTAGCGTCTTTTGTTTCGTGATTTCGAGCAGCATGCGGCGGGTCAGGTTGAACTCGGCCTCGAGCGTGGTGAAGACGCGGTTGCGGAGGGCTTCGTCCTCGACCAGCGAGGCGTAGAGGCGCGCTATGCCGAAGTCCGATTTGGCCAGCGCCATCTCGACGTTACGGATGATGTCGACGAAGAGTGGGAAGCTGCACATCATGGATTGAAGTTGGGCTAGGCCGTCGGGAGCCTGCTGGGCGAAGGCGTCGAGGGCGTGGCCTACGCCGAACCAAGCTGGGACCAGCTGGCGGGACTGCATCCAGCCGAAGACCCAGGGGATGGCGCGGAGGTCGGCCATGGATTTTTTCCCGCTGCGCTTGGCGGGGCGGGAGCCGAGTCGGGCATGCTCGAGTTCGGCTACAGGCGTAGCCTGCTCGAAGTAGGTGAAGGTGTCGGGGTTGTCGACGATGTGTTTTTTGTAGAAGGCGTAGGAGGTCTCCGAGAGCTGGTCCAACGCGGCTTCCCATGAGGGGGTGATCTCGCCTGTGAGGTGGGGGGAGGTTGCAGGTTGCAGGTTGTCGGTTGTCAGTTTCGGACGTTGGATCACGGCGTCGGGGCGGGCGAGGGCGTCGAGCGAGGCGGCGATCATCAGCTCGAGGTTGCGTTCGGCCAGGATGACATCGGAGTACTTCCAGTTGAGGACTTCGCCTTGTTCGGTGATGCGGAGCTCGCCGTCGAAGCTGTCAACTGGCTGCGCGAAGATGGCGCGATGCGTGGGGCCTCCGCCACGGCCTACCGTTCCGCCGCGGCCGTGGAAGAGACGCAGAGTGACGCCGCAGTCGCGGGCTACCTCGTGGAGGGCGCGGTGGGCCTTCCATATCTCCCACGTGCTGGTGATCATGCCGCCGTCCTTGTTCGAGTCGGAGTAGCCGAGCATGACCTCCTGACGATGGCCCCAGGATTTGAGGAGGGGCTTGTAGGCGTCGCTTGACCAGAGTTGGCGCATGATCGCGGGGGCGTTCTGGAGGTCTTCAATGGACTCGAAGAGTGGGACGGGTTGGAGGCCGGGGTCATCGCCGCTGGCTTCGACCTTGACTCCACCGAGGCGGGCGAGACGAAGGACGTTAAGGACGTCTTCGGCGCTGGTGGCTCCGCTGATGACGTAGAGGCGGATGGCCTCGGGGGCGTAGGTCTGCTTGAGCTCGGCGATGGTGCGGAATGTGTCGAGAACTTCGGCAGTTTGTGGAGTGAGGGCTGAAGGGAGGTGAAGCGAGGGAGCAGATGTGCCCGGATTTGTGGCTGGGCTGGCTGGCTGGAAAGCTGAGAGCTCTTCAATGGCTGCGGCGTGGACGCGGGCGTGCTGGCGGATGTCGAGCGTCTGGAGGTGGAGGCCGTAGGTGCGGACCTCGAGAAGGAGCGGGTCGATGAGCATCTCGGCCAGGCGAGGGCCGCGGTTCTGCAGAAGGCTGTCGCGGAGGACGGTGAGGTCGGCGAGGAGATCGGCTGCGCAGGTATAGGGGCTCAAAGCTGGGTTGGGTGGGAGGGGGACGCTCGATTGCGGGGTGGCTCCGAGGCGCATCATGATGCAGGCGATGAGCAGGCGGAGATACTCGAAGTGGAAGCGCTCTTCGAGTGCAGTCTGGCCGGCGGTACGGAGTTGCGTAAGGTAGCGGTCGAGGAGCGATTGAACTTCGGGGGAGACGGGAACCTGCTGGGTGGAGCTGCCTAGCTGCTCGAAGACGTTTTGCAGGCGGCGGCGATAGTGCGTCAGCAGCAGCGAGTGGGCCATGGCGAGGGCGTCGCGCGTGGCCTGCGGGGTGACGAAGGGATTGCCGTCGCGGTCGCCGCCGATCCAGGAGCCGAAGGTGACAAGCTGGGGGAGTTCGGCGAGGCAGGGTGTAGAGGGTAGGGAGTAGGGAGTAGAAGGCTTCGGGGAGGCTTCGGATGGATACTCTGCGGCGAGGGCGGCGGCTACTTCGGAATACAGCACAGGCAGGGTGTCGAAGAGGCTGGACTCGTAATAGTCGAGAGCCATGCGAATCTCGTCACGGACGGTGGGGCGGGCGCTGCGGACGTCGTCGGTCTGCCAGAGGGCGGTGATCTCGGCGATGAGGTCGTGCTGGAGCGCTTCGAGCTGCGGCTCGGGGACGGGGATGCGGTCGAGCTGTTCGAGCAGGTCGGAGATACGGCGGCGCTTGAACATGACGCTGCGGCGGGCGACCTCGGTTGGGTGCGCGGTGAAGACAGGCGTGATGCAGATTCGGCTGAGGAGTTCGTAGGCTCTGTCAGCGTCGATGCCTGCTTCGCGAATGCGGCGGAGGGTACCACGCAGGTCGCCACGCTGCGGGGGGGTGGTCTGGTCGAGCTGGCTGGAGCGGCGGCGGCGCTTGCGGTGGTTGGTCTCGGCCAGGTTGATGAGCTCGAAGTAGAAGCTGAAGGCGCGGGCGAGCTGGTAGGCCGTCGTGAGGTCCTGCGAGTGGCTATGGACGCGGTCGAGAGCCTGCTGGAGGTGAGTGGCTGCGGCGGCTGCGTCGCTGTTGGCGTCGGCCTCGCGGCGGGCGATGGCAGTGCGGCGGAGGGCTTCGACGGCATCGTACAGTGGAGCACCGGACTGCTCGCGGAGAACTTCGCCAAGGAGCATGCCGAGAGAGCGCACGTCGCGGCGGAGGGGAGCTTCTTTAAGCTCTCCGGT
>DATDHL010000139.1:0-3403 GCA_036521575.1 Edaphobacter sp.
AACAGACTCCTTATTGTTGTCCTTCAGCCGCTGATACCGTGCAATATCGCTGATCGAGTGCAGCGTCGTCGCTCCAATCTTCCGTGCCCGTTCAGCCACGTCATCAGTCATCGCGAAGATCTGGTCCGCATGCTCGTCCAGCAGAAGATGGTAGTCACGAAAGTGCCGTCCGCTCATATGCCAGTGAAAGTTCTTCGTCTTCACATACAGCGCAAAGACATCGGCCAGCAGCTTCCGCAGTTCTTCGGCAATCTGCTTCACGCCCTCCTGGCTCAGGTCGGTCGGTATCGTCGAACTCTTCTTCAGAACTGCACCATTCTTACTCATCGCTCTAGTTCTCCTTGAAAAAAGTCTAAGCTCATCTGATTAAGATCGTGAAAACAACTCCATCGTTGTGTCCGTTATTCCGCGCCAGGCTAAAGCCCAAGCGCACTAAGCCCCGGATGATCATCCGGCCGCCGCCCAATCGGCCAGCGAAACAACCTCTCCGCTTCCGCAATCGCGACATCGTTAATACTCGCATGCCGCCGCTTCATCAGCCCCTTCTCATCGAACTCCCAATTCTCATTCCCATACGCCCGAAACCATTGCCCCGCAGCATCATGGCACTCATAACAAAACCGCACCGCAATCCTGTCCACATCGAAAGCCCAAAGCTCCTTGATCAGTCTGTACTCCAACTCCCGCGCCCACTTCCTCTTCAAAAATCCGACGATCTGTTCCCTGCCCGAAAAAAACTCCGACCGGTTGCGCCACACGCTATCCACCGAATAAGCCAGAGACACGCGCTCCGGATCACGCGAGTTCCACCCATCTTCAGCAGCCCGTACCTTCCGAAGGGCGATCTCGCGAGTAAACGGAGGCACAAGCGGCAAAGGCGAATCTGTCGTCATAAATCTGCTCCTTCATAAAAGGCCGTCAGCATTCCATCCTAATCCGCGCCAATCTACATCCGCGTACAATAACCCAAAAACGGCATCTTCGAAGGCTTCTCGAAAGAGCACGGCTGCACCCGCCTCACTCCGGGCAGCCGTTTTCGCTCTTTCCAACTCACCCACCAACCCGTCATCCTGAGCGAAGCGCAGCGGAGCCGAAGGACCCCGATACATTCTCAAACCAACAAAGCCGCTCGAACCTTTCAACCGACAATACCGTTGCTCTTTTTCCTCGCCTCGGCAGCTAATCTCTAAACACCCCACCAACCCGTCATCCTGAGTCGAAGGACCCTCAAACCATCAAAATCGCCCGAACCTTTCAACCATGAATCTCCAACACTTTATACTCAACCAAAACCACTAAAGAGGAACGAAAAAATGCCCGGCTACACCTACATCATGGGCAGCCACACCGGCACACTCTACATCGGCGTCACCAGCGCCAATCCGTGGTCGCGCCAGCCCGAAGCCCCGCCACGAGAAAACTCGCGTCATCCCATCTGATGCGGTAGGCTAAATCTTCGGACCAATTCACTCCTGAGGCCCCCTTTGAACCGTCTTCGCGCCCTATCCTGCCTGCTGCCTCTCGCCGCCATCACCGCCTCCTCTCAGACCCCGCAGGTCTTCGGCTACCGCGACTTCACCCAGCAAGCCAAATGGGACAGCGCCTTCATGGCCGTTCCCGACCCCAAGCTAGCCGGCGAGCACCTCAAGACCCTCACCGCCGCCCCCCACTGGGCCAGCTCACCCGAGGACTACGCCACCGCCGTCTACGTCGCCGACAAGTTCAAAGCCGCCGGCCTCCAGACCGAGATCGTCCCCTACAAAGTCCTCCTCAACAAGCCCGTCAGCGTCACCATCGAAGCCTTCGACTCCACCGGCAAACAGCTCATGTCCGGCCCCTCGCCCGAGCACGTCGATCCCAAAAAGCACGGCGGCGACCCCTTCCAGGACGACCCCCGCGTCCTCCCCGCCTTCAACGGTTCCTCCCCCTCCGGCGACGTCACCGGCGAAGTCGTCTACGCCAACTACGGCGAGCTAGCAGACTTCAAAAAACTCGCCGAAATGGGCATCAGCCTCAAAGACAAGATCGTCCTCGTCCGCTACGGAGCCAACTTCCGCGGCGTCAAGGTCTACATCGCCCAGCAGTACGGAGCCAAAGGCGTCCTCATCTACTCCGACCCCGCCGACGACGGCTACTTCCGCGGCGACATCTACCCCAAGGGCCCCTACCGTCCCGACTCAGCCGTACAGCGCGGCTCCGTACAGTTCCTCCCCATCTACCCCGGCGACCCCGAAACCCCCGGCATAGCCTCCACCCTCGACCTGCCCGACTCCAAACGCATCCCCGCCGATAAGCTCCAGAACAACCAGCCCAGCATCCCCGTCAACCCGCTCTCCTACAAGGACGCCGCCCCCATCCTCAAGTGCCTCGGCGGCGCCGAATCCCCCCGCAACTGGCAGGGAGCGCTCCCCTTCACCTACCACCTAGGCGCAGGCGGCCCAGCCAGCGCATCCACCAACAAAGTCACCGTCCACATGCACCTCGAGCAGGACACCGCCCTCCGCACCATCTGGGACGTCATCGGCATCATCCCCGGCACCGACCCCGCCCAGAAAGACGACTGGATCGTAGCTGGCAACCACCGCGACGCCTGGGTCTACGGCGCCGTCGATCCCAACAGCGGAACCGCCGCCATGCTCGAAACCGTCCACGGCCTAGGCAGCCTCCTCAAGCAGGGCTGGAAGCCCAAGCGCACCATTGTCATCGGCAGCTGGGACGCCGAGGAAGAAGGCCTCATGGGCTCCACCGAGTGGGCCGAGCAGCACGCCAAAGAACTCGGCCACGCCGTAGCCTACTTCAACACAGACGTAGGCGTAGCAGGCCCCGACTTCGGCGCAGCAGCCGTCCCCTCCCTCAAGCAATTCGTCCGCGAAGTCACCAAGCAAGTCCCCAGCCCCAAAGGCGGCACAGTCTACGAGCAGTGGAAGAAGACCCAGGAAGCCGCGAACGAACGCAACGGCGACGCCAGCACCCGAGGCGGCCCCAGCCGCTTCAACGCCCAGGTCGAAAACGATGTCCGGGTCCGCGATCTAGGCTCAGGCTCCGACTACACCCCCTTCATCCAGCACCTCGGCGTCCCCTCCACCGACATCGGCTCCGAAGGCTCCTACGGCGTCTATCACTCCGTCTTCGACAACTACAACTGGTTCACAAAATTCGCCGACCCCACCTTCGTCTACGAACAGCAGCAGGCCCGCGTCTTCGGCCTCGAACTCCTCCACATGGCCGACGCCGACGTCCTCCCCTACGACTACCAGCTCTACGGCAAGGAGATCGTCAGCTACCTCGAGACCGCCCAGAAGCGAGCCGCCGCCAACAAGCTGACCCTCGACTTCACCGCCGCCCTGGCCGCCGCCAACCGCTTCGCCTCCGCCGGAACCGCCATCCGCGCCCGCCAGTCAGC
>DATDHL010000140.1:0-1932 GCA_036521575.1 Edaphobacter sp.
GCTCAGATCAGGTCTGCTTTACCCTCGATAACGGACCTTCGCGGCTACGCCTAGCCTGTCCGTTTTGTGCCAATAGGCGACATCGCTCGAAAGCGTTGCTATGATGCATTCCGACCCGGGACGCTAAACTGCCATTGAAGATGAAGGCACGATTTTTTACTCGATCCTGACCTGCTTTCTTCCCGATGTCCCAAAGTCTATCTTGGTTGAAAAGACACGAGAGGCAGCGAAATGCTACCGGCACCAATCACTTATTGCTTCTACCGTTGTCGCGGGCTCTGCCTTCACACTTGGGTCGTCGCGACTTTCGCAATCATGATGGCCTCCGCTCCACTGCAGGCTTCAACAGCACCAAAAACGTCAGCGTGCGGATACCTCGCTGGTCTAATTGATAAGGCACCGCCATCAGGGCCGTTGTTCCTGCCCAGCTATCCGACCGTCGAATCGGGGCCTCTGCATGGCGCCGCCTACCTCTATGACAATGCGGTAGCCGCCATCGCATTGGTCGGTTGCGGTGAGCGAGACAAAGCGTATCGGATTGGCTCGGCGATTCTCTGGGCCATCGACAACGACCGCACCTGGCATGATGGACGGCTCAGGAACGCTTACGCCGCGGGTGTGGTGGCGAATGGCCCCGTCAAACTTCCAGGGTGGTGGGACAATACTCAGAACAAATGGTTAGAGGATCGATATCAGGTGGGCAGCGATGTTGGTAACATGGCATGGGCCATGTTGGCGTTGCTGTCGATTGATGATGTGAACACCGGCTCTCGGTTCCGCGATGGTGCAGCACGGCTTGGCGCCTGGGTCGCGCAATGGGCCGATACGCGCGGTACTGGCGGTTTCACGGGTGGTACGTTTGGGCACGAACCGACGCCGGAAGTGCGGACGTGGAAATCGACTGAACATAATACTGACCTCGCCGCCGCGTTTGGCCTTCTTGCGATCCGTACAGGCGATTCGCGCTGGCGCGATAAGGCAACGGTTGCTGAGTACTTCGTAAATACGATGTGGGATCCGGCATGCGCCTGTTTCGCCGCAGGTACCGCTGAAGACGGTGTCACGCACAATCCGATTTTGGCTCTGGATGCCCAGGTCTGGCCTTTAATGGCGCTCCCCGGAGCGGCCGAGAAATTTGCATCGGCAATTACTACCGCCGAACAGCGAATGAGTGTCGACGAGGGCTTTTCCTACGGTGAAGACCGAGACGGTGTGTGGACCGAAGGGACGGGCCAAATGGCTCTCTTGTTGAAATTGCTTGGCAGGACTGGGAGGGCAAAGTCGTTGATCGCTGTCATCGAATCCCAGAGGTCGCCGGATGGTGGGTTGTATGCCACAACTGCCCGCGAGTTACCGACTGGGTTCGTGTTGGACACCGATCCGACCAAGCCGCGACTCTATTTCCGATTGCCACATCTTGGCGCAGCTGCGTGGGCTGCCCTCGCGGAACGTGGGTTCAATCCCTTTACGGTGACAAAAGGACTTCCGTAGTTGAGCCGCAGTGCTTCTCGTTGTCGGCGTTCAAATTTGACCCCGTATCGGCGTCCAATTTTGACCCCTTAGAGCGGCGGGTTTTGACGGTAGAGCTCGCCTCGTCGGAGCTGGCCGGGGTTGCGGAGACGAGGCGAGCGCGGGTTGTGTGATCGTCGTCGCGGCTTTTGAAGCGCCAACTGTCGTTGCCGGTTTCCACGATGTCGCAGTGGTGAGTCAGGCGGTCGAGCAGCGCGGTCGTTATCTTGGCATCACCGAACACGCTGGGCCATTCGCCGAACGCGAGATTGGTGGTGACGACGATCGAGGTGCGCTCATAGAGCCGGCTGACGAGGTGGAACAGCAGCTGGCCGCCGGATTGCGCGAACGGCAGGTAGCCGAGTTCGTCGAGGACGATGAAGTCCATTCGGGTCAGATGCTCGGCGATACGTCCTTGCCGTC
>DATDHL010000141.1:0-9842 GCA_036521575.1 Edaphobacter sp.
CCATGGCACTACGGACGGTGTCCGTTGCTATAGAACAGGCGAAGATGGTCGAGCGGCTGAGTCCGCAAGCATGGCTCATTAACTTTACTAACCCTGCTGGACTGATCACACAAGCGATCCGGGATCATGCTGGCGTGAGGGTGGTAGGCATCTGCGATACCCCTAGCGACATGCAACACCGCATTCAGATCGCACTGGGCGCTGGTTTCGACGAGGTGCGTTGCGACTATGTTGGACTGAATCATCTTGGTTGGATTCGCCGTGTTTATCTTCGAGGCGAGGATGTTACAGAACGGCTGCTTGCCGATGATGCTTTTCTAAGTGAGATCTACTCCGTTCCGCTTTTTGAACATGATCTGATTCGCGCCTTGAAGCTGCTTCCGACGGAGTATCTCTTTTTCTATTACTCCCGCCGCAAGGCGCTTGAGAATCAGCGCAGGCAAGGCAGCACGCGGGGTGCCGAAGTGGAGAAGCTTAACCAGCGACTTATCACTGGCCTAGCGCAACTGCTTCAACAGGGCGATTCGAGGGGAGCTATCGCGACTTACGTAAGCTATCTCAATACTCGCTCCGGGTCCTATATGAAGCTTGAAGGTGATGGTGGTTCGGTATTGTCTTACGCGGAAGACAGCGCTGAAGATCCCTTTCGGGTTGCAAGTGGCTATCATCGAATAGCTATCGACGTGATGAATGCGCTATGTGGCGAGCGGCCAAAGCGCATTGTTGTCAACACTCAAAATATGGGAAGCATCGCGGACCTTGAAGTGGACGATATCGTTGAAGTCCCATGCCAAATTTCTGGAGACACAATCAGGCCAGAGCCATGCGGGAGCTTGCCCGAAGCGGTTCGTGGGTTGGTGCAGTCGGTCAAAGCATATGAGCGTGCGGCGATTGAAGCGGCGCGTTCAGGCTCATTGCTTGCCGCTCGAAAGGCTATGCTTCTTTATCCGCCTATTGGAGAATGGGAGCCATCCAAGGAGCTTCTGGAACAGTTGATTGTACATTGCTAGTCCTGGCCTCTTTCTTTGGCTGATGAGCTCGCACTTGAAAAAGGCTATTGATATGGCCTATAAGTTGCACGATTGAGCTAAACCTACGCTCCAAAATGTCACCGTGATGTCTTCATGTTGTTATTTGATCGTATCCTGCTGTCGGTGTGAGTGATAGCTCGAATCAGTAAGGCATAAACGTTATATAAAGGGACAAACGATGAGAGCTTGGTAATGCTCTCTGAGGACGGCGAGCAATGAGCATGATTCTAGTGATAGAAGACGATCCAAGAATACAGAAAGCGCTTCACAGACAATTCACTACAGAAGGCTACGACGTCCATGTGGCGAATGACGGAATGCAAGGCTTAGAAGCCTGTAAGAGCATGAAACCCGCAGGTGTTGTTCTCGATCTGATGTTGCCTGGCATGTCTGGTCGCGAGGTCTGCCGGGAGATCAAGAACTGGTCTCCAAACATCCCTGTGGTTGTACTGAGTGCGGTCTCTGAGGTTGCCGACAAGGTGCTTTTGCTCGAACTCGGCGCTGACGATTATGTCACCAAGCCCTTTAGTCCGCGCGAACTGATGGCACGCGTGCAGGCAGCGATCCGCCGAACCCAGAAGCCCGTAGAAAATCTCCGCGTTAGTTTCGGAAACATCACGGCGGACTTCTCTGGAATGGAAGTCTTCAAAAACGGGACTCCCGTCGTCCTTACGGCACACGAGATCAAGTTGCTGAAGTATTTTGTCGATCACCCAGAACGTGTGGTAACTCGCGAAGAACTTTTGAATGATGTCTGGGGGTACACTTCCTATCCGACTACCCGCACTGTCGATAATCAGGTGATGAAGTTGCGGCAAAAACTAGAGGCCGATCCGGCGAAACCTATTTATTTCCGCACAATGCATGGTATTGGCTATAAATTCGTAAGCGGAAATTGATGTTTTCGCGGCTGGGCGGAGGATTCAGCTATGGATAGGTTGCGCATGCGAACGACGCTGCTCATTCCTCTCCTGCTTTTGTCCTTTGGATGCACAGTAATCAGTCTATTAATCATCCGGACGATCGTCCAACAACAGGTTCGTGCCAATCTCGATTCGGATCTCAGACATTCCGTAAAGACCTATCAAAACCTCCAACGCCGTCGCCGTGAGCTACTCGCGCGTGAGTCTGCCTTGCTGGCCGACCTTCCCAGCCTGAAGGCCCTGATGACCGCGCCTGATAACCGGACGATTGAAGACGCGGGTGTAGAGTTCTGGAAGGTTAGTGGCAGCGACTTTTTTGCTCTGTTGAATCCCGATGGCAAATTAATCGCCATGTATAGTCGCGGTACCCCTCTCGACCGACACGCAGTCGAACAAGGTCTAGGTGATAGTCTGCGTCACCCGGAAGGGTTGGTTTTATTGGCTTTGGAAAATCGCCTCTACGAGATATCTACCCAGGCGCTTTATTTTGGCGATCGCGCTCATGGGACTCAGTTGGGCTTTGTTGCAGTGGGTTATGCGATTGATGAACAGGTCGCGCATGAGGTAAGCGAAGCTTCCGCGGCAGAGGTAGCTTTCGTCGTAGACGGACGAATCGTCGCCAGCACTCTGAATGCCGAGCTTCAGCAGCAACTTGTCTCGCAGGCCGACGATCTTCTGCAAGCTCCGGCTGAAAACAAGAACATTCGTTTGGGTGGGAAAGACTATCTGGCCGCATCCGTCAACCTGGTTGCTCCCGGCATTGCAGACGCTACCTCTGTCCCTCGCCTTGTTGTTCTCAAGTCGTTCGATCAGGCCACCGAACTTGTAAGCAGGGTCAATCGATGGGTGCTGACCCTGGCGCTCTTTGCCTTGCTTGTTGGAGCGGTGATGCTGGTCGCGATCTCGCGTACGATCACGCAACCTTTGAAGACTCTCCTTGGCGGCACTCGCGCTCTAGCGCAGGGAAATTTTGAATATCAGCTTAGTGAGAGCGGAACGGCTGAAATACGAGAGCTGAGCCGGGCCTTCGAACGCATGCGCGTTGAATTGCGCCGAACGCAGAAAGACCTCCTTGACTCTGAAAGGCTAGCGACGATCGGAAGAATGGCGAGTTCCATCTCTCATGATCTGCGTCACCACCTCTCTGCGATGTATGCGAACGCCGAATTTCTGAGTGACGGAACGATCCCGCAGGCAGAGCGCGACGAGCTTATGCGTGATGTTCAGTCCGCAGTGCAGGGGATGACTGATCTTCTCGACTCTCTCCTTCTCTTCACACAGACCGGACGCGCGCTTTATCCCGAAAATGCATCCTTGGCGTTGCTGATTCAGCGTTCCGTTAATATGGTTCGCTCGCATCCTGCAGCCCGGGATGTCAAGATCACTCTCAGCGGTCTGTCTTCGCTTACGGCCTGGGTCGATTCAAAGAAGCTCGGACGAGCTGTCTATAATCTGCTGCTGAACGCTTGCCAGGCGGCAAGGCGTGGCACGGATCCTGCAGCCGTAAGACTAAGTCTTCAAGATGAAGAGGGCTCTATTCTTATTCGAATCTCCGACAACGGTCCCGGTGTGCCCGAGTCTATACGCAGCACGCTCTTCCACCCCTTCGTGAGCGAGGCAAGGGAGAGCGGGATCGGTCTCGGGCTTACGCTCGCAGAGCAGATCGCTCAGGAACATGGTGGGAGCATCACTCTTGAAGAGAACGTTGAAGGACATACTGTCTTCACCATTATCCTGCCCAAGGCGGCTCTTCAGTCACTTGGCGAAACGGCAGAAAAGAAGACTGTGCAACCACATGTTTCAGTACGTCGATGAGGCTGAACGATGAGACACCCCATGCCTAAACTATCCGCATGTCTGCTGCTCGGCATAACCTCGGCTTTCTTGCAGGCGCAGACAGCGTCCCAGTCCGCTATCTCTGCCGATGCTCGCACTATGCAACTGGAGAAGAGGCTCGAGACGATCTCGTCTGCGCTTGTCGGTGCGCGCCAGCAACTGGATCAGTCGTTGCAGCAGATTCAGCAACTGCAACGGGAACTCGCTGAGATCAAGCAGCAGCTGCCTGCGGCCCAAGTCTCGACCTCTGACTCCGGCAGCAACGTCGTTGATCCCCTATCCGAACTGAAGACATCTGTCAGCGATATAAAAGAACGACAGGAGACACTGGAGGCACAGGTCAAACTGCACGATCAGACGAAGGTCGAGAGCGATTCGAAGTACCCCATCCACCTCACCGGTCTGATTTTGTTCAATGCCTTCGCTAACCGCGGCAATGTAGACAACATCGACCTGCCTGCCATCGCGATTAGCCAGCCTGCCGGAGCAAGCAGCGGCAGCCTGGGCGCAGGTCTTCGCCAGACCATACTAGGTCTTGAGGGAAGCGGGCCACGCATCGCAGGCGCGCGCACTTCGGCCAATGTGAGCATGGACTTCTTCGCTGGCCTAGCTTACGCCAACTTTGGAGCCAGCGCTGGTATTGCACGCATGCGAACGGCAAGCATTAACCTCGATTGGTCTCGAGACTCAGTGCAGGCAGGCTTGGTAAGCCCGCTCATCTCGCCGTTGTCGCCTTCCTCCTACGCGACTGTCGCAGAACCGGGTATGGCGTGGGCCGGGAACTTGTGGACGTGGGCGCCACAGTTGCGATACGCGCATCAATTTGCTCTTCAGGAAGATAAGCACGTTCAACTCGAGTTCGGACTCTGGGACCCTCCAGCGTCCGGCTACAACACCAGCGACGTGCTTCGCTCCCCGAGTCCTGGTGAAGCGTCTCGCCAACCTGCTTTCGAAACCCGCGTCTCGTACGGAACGTCCAATGTGGACCGCGGTCTCCGAGTCGGTTTAGGTGGGTACTATAGCCGTCAGCACTACCCCTATAACAACAATGACTCCTGGGCGGTTACGACAGATTGGCGAGTGCCTATCAATTCCCGTTTTGAAGTAAGCGGAGAGGGATACCGTGGCCGGTCGCTGGGCGGCCTTGGTGGCGGTGTTTACAAAGATGTTCTATACGGCACCAATCCGATCACGGGTGCGCCAGCTTTCGTCGGGCTAAATGCTATCGGTGGCTGGACTCAGTTCAAATCGCGTTTCAGTCAATCATTCGAAGCCAACGCAGCCATAGGCCAGGATAACGGCTATGCCAGTGATTTCCACTCCGTCGTTCTTCCCTCGAATGCAACGGCTCTGCAACTCCGGGCGCGCAACCGCATGGTCGTCGCCAATCTTATCTATCGCCCCAAAACTTATCTGATCTTCTCGCCCGAGTACCGCAGAAAATGGACATGGCCAATCTACGGGCAGGGCTACACTGCCGATGTATTCACTCTTTCTATGGGCTACCAATTTTAGGGGGACTATCGTGCCTCACGCATTCCAAGGGCTGATCTTCATTGGCGCCATCTCTTTGGCTGGAACAAGTCCGTCGCTTCAGGCCCAGGGAGTCGATGTCTCTGCGAAGATCATCCTGCGTCCGTCTGGCAGGACAGACGAAACCAAGCACAAGGCACCTGCCAGTGCAGCAAACATCGTTGTGTGGCTCTCTCCAGTACACCCAGTTGCTGGGAGGCCGACGCCTGCTCACCAAACCAATTTCCGTCTAGTTCAAAAAAATAAGCAGTTCTCTCCGCATCTTCTGATTGTTCCTACCGGAGCCAGCGTTGAGTTTCCGAATGAGGATCCCTTCTTTCATAATGTCTTCTCGCTCTTCAACGGCAAACGGTTCGACCTTGGTCTCTACGAATCCGGTACCAGTCGCTCGGTGCGCTTCGACCGCGAAGGAGTTTCCTACATCTTCTGCAATATTCACCCGGAGATGGGAGCTATCGTGCTTTCGCTCAGCACCCCGTACTTCGGCAAATCCGCTGCCAGTGGCTCAGTTATCATCCGCAACGTTCCGCCCGGCAGTTATCGTCTCAACGCCTGGAGCGAAGATGGGCAGCCTGCAAACTCTGCCGACATCCAGCGGACCGTGCTTGTATCGACCGAACCGCTCAATTTGGGTGAGATTGTCTTCAATCGGACATCGAGCACGATCGAAAATCACAAAAACAAATTTGGCGAAGACTATCCGGCCATTGCGTCTCCCAAGTATTGAGTAACTTGAAACAGATATCATCAAATAAGCTATGGATACTCATCATCAACCCACGGCGGGTACGGCGGCAGTATCCCTGGCGATCGATCCCGTCTGCGGCATGAAGGTCTCTCCCGAGACCTCGAAGTGGTCGATCGAACATGGCGGCAAAAGCTGGTACTTCTGCGGCCAATCCTGTCTGAAAAAGTTCGAAGCCAACCCTGAAAAGTACGACGGCACTCAGCAGCACATGCAGCAGCCCATCCTCGTCGTCCCATCGGCTCCGGGAAGTAAATATACCTGCCCGATGCATCCGGAGATTATCCGCGACAAGCCAGGAAGTTGCCCTATCTGCGGCATGGCGCTCGAACCCCTCACCGCGACGGACGACGATACGGCCAACCCCGAACTGATCAGCATGACCCGACGCCTCTGGATCGGGACTGTTCTGACGCTTCCGCTCCTGGCGATCATGATCTCAGATCTGATGCCCTCCCACCCCTTGCACGATCTCATTGGCGGCACTGGCCTTGCATGGCTTGAGTTCGCCCTCGCAACTCCCGTGGTCCTGTGGGCTGGGTGGCCCTTCTTCGAGAGAGGCTGGTCCTCGATCGTCCATCGCAGCCTTAACATGTTCACACTTATTGCGATCGGTACTGGCTCCGCGTATCTCTACAGTGTTGTTGCAACTGTTGCGCCCGGCATCTTTCCCGGGTCGTTCCGCGATGCGTCCGGCAACCTTGGCTTGTACTTTGAGGCAGCGGCGGTAATTACTCTGCTCGTTCTGCTGGGGCAGGTGTTGGAGTTGCAGGCTCGAAGCCGTACCGGCAGCGCCATCAAGGCATTGCTCTCGCTTGCGCCTAAGACGGCTCGTCGCATTGCTCCCGATGGAACAGAAATGGACGTGGCTCTTGCAGAGATTCGCGTCGGCGACCGCATTCGCATCCGTCCTGGAGAGAAAATCCCAACCGATGGCTCGGTGCTCGAAGGCCTCAGTTCAGTTGATGAATCCATGGTGACCGGTGAATCTGTTCCTGTCGAAAAGTCTGATGGCTTTCCGGTCATTGGAGGAACAATCAACGGAACCGGGACGCTTGTTATGAAGGCAGAACGGGTTGGTTCGGACACTCTGCTTGCGCAGATCGTCAAGATGGTCAGCGAAGCCCAGCGCACCCGTGCTCCTATTCAACGGGTTGCAGATCAGGTTGCATCCTGGTTCGTGCCGGCGGTTCTTCTCGCATCTGTCATCACTTTCATTGTGTGGGTGATCTTCGGGCCTGCGCCCCATTACGCACACGCTCTGATTAACGCCGTCGCTGTGCTTATCATCGCTTGTCCCTGTGCGCTAGGACTAGCTACGCCGATGTCGATCATGGTTGGGACAGGTCGTGGAGCGCACGAAGGGATTCTTATCCGGAACGCCGAGGCTCTGGAGGCCTTCGAAAAGGTGGACACGCTCGTCCTTGACAAGACCGGCACCGTAACCGAAGGCAAGCCTCGCGTCACGGCGGTCATTGCTGCTCAAGGCTTCGATGAGGCAGACATCCTCCAAGCCGCCGCGAGTCTCGAAAATTCGAGCGAGCATCCGCTAGCCTCAGCCATGATCGCAGCTACGAAAGAGAAGGGAATTGAACTTACGCCAGTCAGCGATTTTCAGTCGATCACTGGCAAAGGCATCCTCGGACTCGCACAGGGCAAACGGGTCGGAGTCGGCAACGCCACTCTGATGCAACAGGTCGGAGCAATATGCGAAGAATTGCACGATCAGGCTGAATCCCTTCGCAAGGATGGCCAGACTGTTGTATTCGTAGCACTCGACGGCCACTGCGCGGGTCTGATCGCAGTAGCGGATCCCATCAAAGCCTCGTCGTTCGAGGCCATTCAGCAGTTGAAGAACGACGGCATCCATGTGGTTATGGTGACAGGCGACAATCACACCACTGCAGCTGCGGTCGCCGGCAAACTGGGCATCGACTTTGAATCTGATGTATCGCCGAGTCAAAAAGCTGAAGTCATCAAGAGACTCCAGGCTCGTGACAAAATTGTCGCAATGGCCGGAGACGGCGTCAACGACGCGCCCGCGCTGGCTCAGGCGAACGTCGGCATAGCGATGGGTACCGGCACTGACGTAGCGATAGCCGCCGGCGGAATCACCCTCGTCAAAGGAAATCTGAGCGGAATCGTGCGTGCCCGCAAGTTGAGCCAGCGGACTATGAAAAACATCCGGCAAAATCTCTTCTTTGCGTTTGTCTACAACGCAGCCGGAGTGCCCATAGCGGCCGGAGTCCTATACCCGGTCTTCGGTCTACTTCTAAGCCCGATGATTGCCGCAGCGGCCATGAGCTTCAGCTCGGTCTCCGTCATCGCCAACTCGCTGAGGCTCCGAACTGCCCGGCTCTAGTTACCTTTGACAATGGGCTTCTGTTCCACTAAAAGGTTTGAAGTCTGGCTTTTCCTCTCTTTCAAGTCTCAGGCGTGACCACCGCCTGTCTCAAAACCAGAGACGTAAGCCAGCCATGTGCGCAAAAGCACACAATCGATGTGAAAGGCCCCGATCAAGATGCAGCCATTGTGGAACTATATCCAGAGCAATCACAAGAGAGTCAATCGTTCCACAACATCGAAAGCAATCTTTTGGATACTGGCGATAACATCACTTGCTTCGGCAACAATGAAGGCTCAGGAGAAGCTGCTCCTCACCCGTGACGACGCGACCGTGGTCCTCGAACCCTACGCTCCCAACATCATGCGCGTCACGCTCAGCCTGCGAAAGGACGATGCAGTCGCAGGCCCTGGCTACGGTATCGTAGCGCATGCAGCCTCCAGTGACTGGAGCCAGACACACGATCAGATGGGCGATGTCTTCAAGTCTTCACGCATGGTGGTCACTGTACGTCCCGGTGGTCATTGGACGCCTAGCGGAACGGCGGCCGATATCGCAAAGTTCTTCAATGGTTCGACTCCGGGAGTCGGGATCTCATTCAAAACCCCGGACGGTAAAACCATTCTCGACATGCAGGGATGGCAGATGTCGGTCCCCAATTATAAGGACGGCAACGCCGGTGTCCTCTACGACCGTCGGCCCACCGATCCTCCGTTCTATGAGGTTGGCGCCACGTTTCATTCTCCCGCCGATGAACACTATTACGGACTCGGCCAAAATCAGGAAGGCTTTCTGGATCGCCGCGGGCACGCCGTCGAGTGTGCCCACGACTACAACGCTCCGTCAGGCCAGAGCGTCTGCGTTCCTTTCGTAGTAACGAACTATGGCTACGGTCTGCTGTGGGACAACCCATCGAAGACCAACGTGGCATTCGGCTTCAACGATCAGACCCGATGGACCTCTCAGGTAGGCCAGCGCGTCTCTTTCTTTGTGATCGCGGGCAACACCTACGACGAGATCTACTCCGGCTATCGCCTCTTGACTGGCGATACCCCCATGCTGCCCAAATCGGCTTACGGCTACATTCAATGCAAACAGCGATACACCTCGCAGCAGGAGGTGCTCGACGTTGCGAAGGGCTATCGCGACCGTCATCTCCCGGCAGACGTTATCGTCGTCGACTGGTTCTACTACACCAAGATGGGCCAGATGGACATGGACCCCGTGAAGTGGCCCGACCCCACAGCAATGAACCAGCAATTGCACGCGATGAACTTCCACAGCATGATCAGCGTCTGGCCGCGCTTCGTCCCCGAGTCACGCTACTACGACATGATCCGGAAGAACGGCTGGTTTATACATCGCGCCGATGGCACACCGACCGACGGCTTGCCCTATGATCGCGCAGGATCAGATATCGACACCACCAA
>DATDHL010000142.1:0-3088 GCA_036521575.1 Edaphobacter sp.
TCCGCGGCCGTGGCCTCTGGATCGCCATCGAGCTGACCACCCCCGCCCGCCCCATCTGCGAAGCCCTCATGCGCGAAGGCATCCTCGCAAAAGAGACCCACGACAACATCATCCGCTTCGCTCCACCTCTCATCATCGAGAAGGAAGAACTCCTCTGGGCCGCCGATCGCATCCAGCAAGTCCTCGAAGCGGTATAGCCGGTCTGCGATACTGGAATCACACCGACATGCCAATCACCGAACCCATCAAAGCCCGTGGCCGAAACGTCCTCGGGCAACCTCTCGATATCTGCGGCTGCGAGCCCATGACCGGCTTCTACCGTACCGGTTGCTGCGAGACCGGTCCCGACGACCTCGGCGTCCACACCATCTGCTGCATCGTCAACGAAGGGTTCCTCCGCGTCTCCAAAGAGTTGGGCAATGACCTCAGCACCCCCATGCTGCAGCACGGCTTCCCCGGCCTCAAGCCCGGAGACCGCTGGTGTGTCTGCGCCGCCCGCTGGCTTCAGGTCCAGCAAGCCGGAGCAGCCTGCCCCATCGTCCTCGAAGCCACCCACGAGGCCACCCTCAAAATCGTCCCCTTTGAACTTCTAATCCAATTTGCCGTAATCCCCGATCAGCTCCACTAAAGCCAGCCGCGCGCCAGGTATCAACGCCGTAATCCTGATCATCATTAACAGACCCTTAATCCATCACCACACCAGCAAAGCTGTGAAAAACTGGCTCTAAATTCGCCTTTGTTACCAAAGGTTGACATAGTTTCGCTTGACACGGGTGGCCCCTAAGCCTGACCTTAGAACTAATAAAATTTTCCAATTTTAGGTTGCAGCCAACGATTCGCGGGGATCTCAAAGCCCGAATTCAGAATGGAACGCATCCACTTTACACGCCGTACTTTTCATCGGCGTCGCTTTACTTTTCAAGGAGCCCAGTACCATGAATCGTCTTTCTGACTGGAAGCGTCTGCTTACCCTCGTCGCGATGGCTATCTTTGCTATCTGCGCCACCCTCTCCGCCACCGCCCAGACTGCCGGAACCGGCACGATCTCGGGCAGCGTAACGGACGTCTCCGGTGCGATCGTTCCTGCCGTCAACATAACCATCATCAACACGGATACAGGGGCTACGCGCAATCTCACGAGCAACAACTCCGGCGAATTTACGTCCACCTTCCTCCAGCCCGGCCACTATCAAGTCATCGTTGGTGGCGGAGGCTTCGCCAAGGTGAACCGGCAGAACCTCGTCCTGACGGTCGGTCAGGTCCTCACTGTCGATGTCGCCCTGCCCGCAGCGTCCACCACCACCGAGGTCACCGTCACCGATGCCTCGCCGCTGATTGACACCCTGAAGACCCAGGTATCGCAGACCGTCAGCCAGCAGATGGTCTCAAACCTCCCCGTCAACGGCCGCCGCTACGACAACTTCGTTCTTCTCACCACCAACGTGGTACCTGACGGCAACTCCGGCCTCATCTCCTACCGCGGTATCTCCGGCCTCTACAACACCAACCTGGTGGACGGAGCCAACAACCAGCAGGCTTTCTTCTCTGAAGCCCGCGGCCGCGCCATCGGTGCCCCATACGTCTTCCCGCAGGATTCCATCAAGGAATTTGAATCCTCCACCTCCGGTTACTCGGCCGAGTTCGGTCAGGCCGCCGGCGGACAGATCAACGCCATCTCCAAGTCCGGAGCCAACGCCATCCACGGCGATCTCTTCTACTTCCTCCGCTATCCCTCGATGAACGCACTCGATCCCCTTACCAAGTTCAACGGCCGTCAGCCCGGAGCAAATCCAGCCCTTCTCCAGCCCGCCGTTCACCAGCAGCACCAGTTCGGCGGTTCTGTCGGCGGCCCCATCATCAAGGACAAGCTCTTCTACTTCTTCACCTACGATGGCTTCCGCCGTTCCAGCCCGCTGCTCTACAGCTCCACAGCAAACATCTCCAGCTTCACCTGTCCCGCACCCATCAGCTCCGCTCAGTGCGATACAGCCAAGGCCTACCTCAACGGCCTCAGCGGTCCGGCGCCCCGTCAGCTCAAGCAGGACATCTTCTTCCCCCGTCTCGACTACCAGCTCAACGGCAACAATCACATCAGCGCCGAATTCCTCTTCCAGAACTACCAGTTGCCCAACGGCTACACTACCTCCGCCACGGCCACCAACAGTTCCGCTTCCACCAACGGCCGCGCCGACTTCCACCAGCGTTACTTCATCTCCAACTGGGAGTCCGTGCTGAGTCCCACCATGACCAACGCCTTCCGCTTCCAGTGGGGCCGCGACCTCGAAGTCACCTCCGCCAACGCACCCGGACCGTCGGTAACCATCTCAGGTGTTCAGGGTTACGGTATGCCAAACGCCCTGCCTCGTCTTGCATTCCCCGACGAGCACCGTTGGCAGATCTCCGATACCGTCTCGAAGCTCATGGGCCGTCACAACCTCAAATTTGGGGTCGACGTTAACCTGATCCACGAGTACCTCGCCAATCTCTTCCAGGGCGGCGGTATCTACTCTTACGCTTCGCTCAACGGTCAATGCCAGAACCCGGCCAATCAGGGTGTGCTCCCATGCGTAACGGGTACTCTTCTCCCAGGACAGGCCGCTGCCGTCAGCAGCAGCACCGCTGGAGCCTTCGCCAACTGGGTACAGGACGTCTACGGAGTCAACGGCGGCCAGCACTACAGTACCTTTACCCAGGTCAATGACCCCATCACCCACATCGGGGCCGATGACTTCTGGAACAAGGACATCGCTGGCTTCATCGAGGACAGCTGGAAGGTCTCCAGCAACCTGAACGTCAGCGCCGGCATTCGCTATGACACCCAGCTGGTGCCTCAGCCGGCGCATCCCTACACCACCAGCTTCAACGGTGTGCCCTCTCCGCTCGGTAATTTCTACACCAGCACCATCAATATCAATTACAAGATGATTCAGCCCCGTCTAGGCTTTGCATGGTCGCCCCACAACGGCACCGTCCTGCGCGGCGGCTATGGCATCTTCTATGGCCTTACCTCGAACTCCACCTTCTATGCCACACGCGTCGAAAATGGCGTCTATCAGCAGCAATACTCGTTGAACGTCACCCAGTCGAC
>DATDHL010000143.1:0-19794 GCA_036521575.1 Edaphobacter sp.
CAACATCTTCAACGTTGTCACGATGGGGCTTCCCGCGAACACACTTGAGGGTGCCGGTTTCGGTGTAATCAGCAAAACTGCGGGAAACTCCCGTCAAATTCAATTTTCTCTAAAGCTTATCTATTGACACATTCCCATCCCTGGCTACATTGCAGATTGTTGGTGACGAATGCTTCCCATCGCTCGCTTTTTCGGAACTTCTACCACTTGGACCGGTCAAACTCGCCAAGTTCGCTACTACATCGGATTAGCTTACATGAGCGGCTTTATCAGGCTTATGAGTCGCGTGCCAAAATGCTTTGATCGGAGCTTTCGCCTCAAGAAAGAAGCTCATGAGATACACAACACACCGTGGGGAGCCCAACAGTCTTTTCTCTCTTTTCTCTATGTCGTATCTCAATCTCGTGCTCAGAGCACAGGATCTGATTCGCCATATCTGAGCCGGGCGGCGGCGGGTTTCGGTCTTTATTTTGAGACTCGTTTATCAAGTAGTAGTCGGCTACACGACAGTTCAACCATATCCAAAGTCAATTGTTGCCACGGACGCGCTGCACCCTCATTGATCGTCCGGCGATGAAAGGGATCATGCGATAAAGATGCCCGTTTTGGCGAGGAAATCAGGGAACGAGGCCGTGCGTTCACCTTAATATTTTGGGCGTAATGTCGTCGAATGGCCTGTTAAGTCCGATCCGATGCCGCACATTTGTCGCCATCCCGGACAAGCGCTCACGACGACGCGACTTATCAACACCAGCCTCTGTATTGCTGTCCAAGATGTTGGCAGTGGCGCGCCCCAGGAGTTGCCTGCTCGTGATATGCTTTCACGCCTACTGTGGAGGGGTAGTTGACATGACAAAATCGAATCGACTTGTGGCGATAACCCCGAAATTATGCCTGACCGCCCTGCTGGCGATTGGCGCGGTAAACATCGTGCTGGCTCAAGACGGCCATGGCGGGGGGAAAGACGACGACGACCACGGCGGGCGTAGAGACAAAGACAAAGTGCTGTATATCTGGGCGCAGGACCAGGCTCACGTCGCGCCGGATTTCCTTGCTGTGATCGATTTTAACGAGGAGTCTTCCCAATACGGCAAGGTGATCAAGACCGTACCGTTGCCGCCTCCCGGCAACATCGGCAATGAACCGCACCACTGCCACCTGAATTCGACCAAGACCATCATGGGATGCGGGGGGCTGCTCAGCTTGCTGAAGGGGCAGAACGGGATCTTCTTCTTCGACGTGACCGCCGCAAAAAACCCGCGGTTTCTGTTCTCCACCAAGGCTGTGGAATCGAGTATCACCGACGACTTCTTGCCCATCGAGAACGGCGGCTTCCTGATTACGCAGATGGGCGCGGCCGACGGTACGGCGCCCGGCCGCGTGGCCGAATTCGATGGCCGCATGCATTTCGTGGCCAACCATTTTGGGCCCATGTCGATGTTCCAGGAATGGCCCGAGAGGCCGCCGCTCGACGGGTTCAATCCCCACGGAATTTCCTCGCGTCCGGATCTGAACCTGATGATGACCTCGGACTTCATCCTGCCCAGCAGCACGCTGGCGGGTTCGCCGGGGCCGATCCTGCGAGGTTCCGTGCGCATCTGGGACTACCACGCACGCAAGATTACCAAGACCATCCTACTGAACTCGCCCGACGGCGGTCCCGCACTGGGCACTATGGACGTAAAGATGCTACCCAAGGACCCGCATGGCTATGGATACGCAGCGGGAATGTTCGACGGCCACATCTACCTGATCGATCCTATCGCTGGCACGGGAATGGCCGCGTTCGACTGCGACACCGTGACGCCTCACGTAGACACTCCAGTGATCGGCGGAATGGGCCAGATCCTGGCCACTCCGCAAAGCGGCGACCGGCTGATCTTCGGTCTGTTCATGGCCGGGCAAGTGGGCATGCTAGACACTACGGACCGGGCCAACCTGAAA
Organism: Edaphobacter sp.; assembly: GCA_036521575.1. Taxonomy (GTDB): domain Bacteria; phylum Acidobacteriota; class Terriglobia; order Terriglobales; family Acidobacteriaceae; genus Edaphobacter. Next base: position 1,945 of record DATDHL010000143.1, read on the forward strand.
CAGTTGTCAGTTGTCAGCTTCGGCAAGGACACCGGACCGCACAACCTGGTGTTGAGCAGCGACGACAATCGCCTGGTGGTGTCAGACTACTTCCTCAACGAAGACGACGCGGGCATCATTCACTTTGAAGGCGACCACAAAATCCACGTCCTCAAAGTCACGCACGATACCCTCTCCGAGGACACGCGGTTTAAACTCGACTTCAATACCGCCTTCGAAACCGGCCCGGCGCGTCCCCACGGGATCGCCATGAAATAGGTTCCAGAGTGCACGAAACCGGGAGTCCTTTCAATCTGCGGCCGGGCACCAGCACCGGCCGCGGGCGCTGGATGTTTGGCCTGGGTATAGCAGCGATGGTTTGCGCCGCATACGTCGCGGGTCGCAGTTCACGTCCTTCCGCGTTGCTTGAGGCGGGAGCGGGCGGGCGCCATGTACTCTACTATGTCGATCCGATGCATCCGGCCTACCGTTCGGACAGGCCCGGAAAAGCGCCGGATTGTGGGATGGATCTCGAGCCAGTCTATGCCGGAGGCGGTCGCGTCGAGCCCGCAGCGATGGGCCCCGGGAACGTCCACTTAACGCCAGACCAGGAACAGGCGGCTCGTCTCGAGACCGAGACGGTGCAGACGGCGCCCGCCGCACGCGGGGTCCACACCGTGGGCCGCGTGGCGCCGGACGAAGCCCTGACATATCGTGTTTCGGCTGGCGTAGACGGTTGGGTGCGCCGGGTGTTCTCGGATAGGACTGGAACCCGGGTGAAGCGTGGCGAGCCACTGGCGGCCTTTTTCAGCAAAGATGTCTCAGTGCCGCAGCAAGCCTATGTCTACGCGCTGGAATCCTACGAACGGTTGAAGCAGGCGCACTCGCCTCCGGCCGATCCACTGTCCCTGGCTACGCAACAACTGGCCACGGCGCGCGACAACCTCGAGTTCCTCGGGATGGGCGAGGCGCAGATTGAGCAACTCGGCCGGACCCGACGTGAGGTCTTCGATGTCAATCTCACCGCGCCCACCGATGGCCAGATCCTGGAGCGCCATGTGGCGGTGGGCCAGCGGTTCATGAAGGGCGAACTGCTCTACAGCATCGCCAATCTTGACCGTGTCTGGGTTCTGGCCGACGTCCACTCGGGAGATGCGGCTTTGCTGGGCGTCATCGCGAAGGCGCGGATCAGGATAGAAGGCTTACCGCCGTTGGAGGCACGGGTAGCGGCGGCTCCTCCGCAATTCGATGAGCTGGGTCGTACCGGAAAGTTACGGCTCGAAGTGAATAACCCGCGCGGCCGTCTGGTTCCGGGGATGATCGTCAACGTCGACCTCGACGTTCCGGCACGCTCCGCGATCACGGTGCACGCCGATGCTTTAATCGATTCGGGGACGGCGAAGCGCGTCTTCATCGCGCTCGGCGACGGGCAATACGAACTGCGCGAGGTGGAGACCGGCTGGCAGGAGGGCGACCGCGTGGAGATCCGCGGCGGCCTGAAGGCGGGTGAACGCGTCGTCACCGCCGGGGCCTTCCTGCTCGATTCGGAAAGCCGCATGAAGAACCCTGCGGATGACCGGAAGTCTACAGCCGGACGCCTGCAATGATCGACCGCCTAATCGACCTTTCGGCGCGGCATCGCGGCACCGTCATCGGACTGGTTCTGGCGTTGGCGATGTCGGGCATATGGAGCATGCGTCAGATTCCGCTGGACGCGTTGCCAGACCTCAGCGACACCCAGGTGATCCTGTATTCGCGCTGGGATCGCAGCCCGGACCTCATCGAAGACCAAGTGACCTATCCGATCGTCACTGCCATGCTGGGCGTGCCCAAGGTAAAGGCGGTCCGCGCTGTTTCCGATTTCGGCTCTTCCTTCGTGTATGTGATCTTCGAGGACGGCACCGACCTTTATTGGGCACGGTCGCGAACCCAGGAATATCTTGCCGGAGTACTCTCAACCCTGCCGCCGGGAGTCAGGACGGAACTCGGGCCAGATGCCACCGGCCTGGGCTGGGTCTTTCAATATGCCTTAACCGACGACTCCGGAAAGATGTCTCCGGCGCAACTGCGCACCACGCAAGACTTCTTCCTGCGCTATCACCTGCGCTCCGTTCCGGGAGTGGCGGAAGTGGCTTCGGTGGGCGGTTTTGTTCCGCAATACCAAGTCACCGTGGATGCGGCGCGCCTGCGCGCTATGGACATCCCGTTCGCCGCGGTGGTGGAGGCGGTACGGCGCAGCAACGTCGAAACCGGAGGCCGGTTGATCGAGTTCGGCGGCTCCGAGTACATGATCCGCGGGCGCGGCTATCTAGACGATCCGCGTGAGCTGAAAGAGGCGGTGGTGACGGGCGGCGGGACATCGCAGATCGTGCGCGTGAAGGATGTTGGCGAGGTCACACTCGGTCCGGAAATGCGCCGGGGGGTGGCCGACCTCGACGGACACGGGGAGACCGTCTCTGGAATCGTCGTGATGCGCCAGGGCGCGAACGTGGTCGATGTCATCGATCGGGTCAAGCGCAAGCTGAAGGAGATCGCCCCAGGACTGCCGCCGGGGGTGCGCGTGGTCCCGGTCTACGATCGATCCGAACTGGTCCACCGGGTCATAGATAACATGCGTTCGACACTGCTTGAGATCATCCTCACCGTGGTGCTGGTGATCCTCTTGTTCCTGTGGCATCCACCAAGCGCGGTGATCCCCATCCTGACGATCCCGCTGACCGTACTTGCGGTGGCCGTGCCGTTCCACCTCATGGGGCTTTCGTTCAATGTGATGTCGCTGGGGGGAATCGCCATCGCGGTCGGCGCGCTGGTGGACGCAGCCATCGTGGTGGTGGAACAGACCCACAAGAAATTGGAGGAGTGGCAGACCGAAGGAGGCCGGGGCGATGCGGACAGCGTCATCTTGAGTGCGGTGAAGGAAGTAGGTCGGCCTGCGTTCTTCGCGCTCCTGATTATGGCCATCGCCTTCCTCCCGGTGCTGGCCCTGGAAGGGCAGGAAGGACGGATGTTCCATCCCCTGGCCTACGCAAAGAGCCTGACCGTGCTGATCGCGGCGCTGCTGGCGATCACGCTGGATCCAGCGTTACGGCTGACCCTTGCGGGTCTGGGTCGCCGCGACTGGGGGCGACAATGGTGGGGCCGCCTGATCGACTCCGCGCTACGCAGCGAGATCCGCCGGGAAGAACAGCATCCGTTAAGCCGCCTGTTGATCCGCGTCTACCAGCCGGCGCTGCTGTACGCGCTGCGTCACAAGGGCTTCGTGGCTGCCGTGGTCCTGCTCGCCGCGGCCCTCACCGTCCCGGTCTACCGCCGTCTGGGCACCGAGTTCATCCCCCCACTGGACGAAGGTGTGCTGCTCTACATGCCTTCCACCGTCTCCGGCATTTCGATCACCGAGGCAAAGCGGCTGTTGCAACTCACCGACGCCCGGTTGAAGAGCCAACCGGAGGTTGCCCACGTGCTGGGAAAGGCTGGTCGGGCTGATACATCGACCGATGTGGCGCCGCTCTCGATGATGGAAACCGTCGTGGTGCTGAAACCCCGCGAGCAGTGGCCGCGCCCGATTTCGCAGCAGGAGTTGATCGGCAAATTCGATGCCGTGATGAAGTTTCCCGGCGTCGCCAATACCTGGACCATGCCAGTCCGCGGGAGGATCGACATGCTGGCCACCGGCATACGCAGTCCCTTGGGATTGAAGATCGCGGGGCCGAACCTACAGAGGATCCAGGAGCTCGGAACCCGGGTGGAGGAATTGCTGCGGGTCGTTCGCGGCACCCGCAGCGTCTTCGCCGAACGGATTAACGACGGCCGCTACATCGACATCCAATGGGATCGCCAAGAACTGGCGCGCGCGGGCCTATCGATGGAGGAGGCCCAGATGGCGGTGCAAAATGCGATCGGCGGCGACAACGTCACCACCGTCATTCAGGGGCGGGCGCGCTACCCGGTGAATGTGCGCCTCCCACGGGACTCGCGCGACAATCTGGATGCCCTGCGCCAGGTACTGGTGGGTAGCTCGGGCGGCGGCGACCCGGTGCCGTTGGGGCAATTAGCCTCGGTTCGGATTGTGCCGGGGCCAGCGATGGTTCGTGACGAAAACGCTATGCTGACCGGATACGTGTATCTGGACCTCGACGGACGCGATCCACAGGACTACGTCCGCGAAGCAGAGGGAGTGTTGGCGCAGAAGCTGAGCCTACCTGCGGGGTACACGCTTTCTTGGAGCGGACAGTATGAAGCGTTCCAGCGCATCAACCAGCGTCTCCTGAGGGTTGTGCCGCTGACCCTGGTATTCATCGCCGTGCTGCTTTACTGGAGCACTCGGTCTGTCGCGAAGACCGGCCTGGTGCTGTTGGCAGTGCCGTTCTCGGCGATCGGTGCGATCTGGACCCTGTACTTGCTGGGCTACCCGATGAGTCCGGCGGTTTGGGTGGGGCTGATCGCGCTGCTGGGCGTGGATGCGGAAACCGGCACATTCATGGTGCTATATCTGGACTTGGCTTGGCAAAAGCGCGTAGCGGAGGGCCGGATGCGGACGTATGCGGATTTGCGCCAAGCCGTGCTCGCGGGGGCGGTGCGTCGTATTCGGCCGAAGTTCATGACGGTGGCCACCATGTTCTTGGGCCTCGTACCGATCCTCTGGTCCACCGGCGCCGGCGCGGAAGTGATGAAGCGGATTGCGGCCCCTATGGTGGGTGGCCTGGCGACCTCATTCCTGATGGAACTGATCGTCTATCCGGTCCTCTACGAGCGGTGGAAATCCCGCACTTTGCCGCGGGTGTAGCCCACCACCCGCAAACCGATGGAAGTGTGCAGAGTTGGCAAATTCCCTGTTATTTCCCTGTTCTTACCTTCTCCGAATACACGATAAGTGGATAGAAGACCTTTGTTTACTACTTGACCCCGCGTTGGGTAAGTTCGAGGAAATTTGCCCAATCCTGCATCATCTTGGCACGAGGCTCTAAATATAAAGCGTGGTTGTACGCAGCGCTCACAGTATTGCGAGGAGAGCATGGGCGAGTTGTAGCTCGATGTGCTCGTGGGCATATCCTTGTTCGTGCAACAAGGTGGACGTCAGTCCGTGAAAGCCGTGTCCAGTCATCCTGCCTTTGTAGCCCATGCGATCCAGCGCCTTGAGGATCGTGTTATTGCTGATCGGCTTCGCTGAGTTCATGTTCCCCGGGAAGAGCCACTCGCTATCACCTGATAGCTTCCGCAGCAGTCTCAGCCGGTGCTCCGGTCACCGCTACCGATGCCCGTAAGACAGACGATCCCTCCGTTTGCGACTCCCGTATGGAGTCAGAGATGACCGGCCCGGCGCCGGTGCATTCGATGATGATATCCGGCCGGAATCCGACGCCGGCGACAGTACCGGCATGGTACGAAGCACCCAGAGCGCGCACAGGGTCAGGCTTGAGACCGGAATCAACACGATCAAGAACATGAACGTCCAATCCCCCCGTTGCATTCCAAGCAATGCCGCGAACAGGCCGATTGGATCTGCACCCGTCACAAGCACTGTCCTCGGATCCCAAAAGGCGCGTCTGCCGATTGCGTCGACTTGCTCCCACGCCTTTGTGACGACGGTGGTCGGCTCGAGCAAAACGCCCAGGAGGCCGAGCGAACTGTCAACCTTCATCGCGTATTCAGACTCGATTCGCCAGCGTTGCGACATGAAATCCGTCAATCTGTTTGATACCGCGCTTCCGTGTACGGCCGTTGCTGCACATGTCCCATTCACCCACGGCGCAGTTGGGACAGGGAACAGGAGTCCGCTGCCGAGGAACACGGTGGCAAAGAAGCGGTCCTCTAGTGCACCCATCCGGTCGCGCAGCACACCGATGAACCACAGGAGGGCGATCCCTGCGAACGGCAGCAGATCCAGGGCGAGGCGAACGGACTTCTCGCTATGGGCAAGCCACGTCCCGGTATCCCCCGGAGTGGCGGGGACGGAAACCCGGATCAGCACTAGACTGATGATGAGCAGGATCGAGAACACGATACCGGCGATGGCGCCGGCACGTGGGGCCTGCAATCGGTCGCGGATCACTTTTTCCCTCTCCTCTTCCATCGTTTCTTTCGCCCAATTGCAAACCTCGGTCTATTGCGCAAGATATTTAAGGGCCTCTCAATCGGTGCGCTGGACACTTTGAGCACGCCATTAACCGGAATTTCCTTTTTGGCCTCAAGAACGGCACCATAGCACACCCATCTGTGAAACGTGCGAGCTCTTCGAGCTTGGGTTGAGAGAGTTCTTCCAGCCATCTTATGATGGATACGAGCGTCCCTCTTCGCGTAAATACACGCTAGTCGATTCGCGCTGATGGCTCTAGGAACCGGTTCTTCCCCTCTTTCTGTTAGGGAGGACGCGCTGTTGGAATCTGGCGACTTTATAGCGAAAAAAGACCTATCGAAGGGGCTGTATCTCGCTACTTCGCGGCCCTCTTGTGATGACCAATGTCACTACGAAGAGAATCAGCCTCCCCATTCTCCTTGCTTAGTTGGCGAGTATTTATGCGCGCTTTGGCGATCTGTCTTTTGATGAAGTCGACCTGAACAATGTACTCGCTGGACGCTCTGCCCATTCCCGGAGACGACTGTGATACACCCGGCTTCGACGAGAGTGGGACCCATATTGTCGTGGCCGGAAGATTCATCTCCGTCTCAACAGTTGGGTGGGAGTCCCCTACATCTTGGTAAGTCTGCCTCAACCTTTTGGTGGATGTTGAACTCGCGGAGCTCCGCGTAGGATGTTGCCTCAGTGGAACAGCATAGACAGTTGGGGTTGGCGGCGACGATTGCCGTCGTGACGGGGCAGTCCATTGCGCTCGGAATTTTCCTGACACCTGCCGCAATGGCAAAGTCGCTGGGTTCCCCCCTGTTGCTCGCCGCAGTATGGTGCGGCATGGGGCTAATGGCCATGTGCGGAGCGCTCTGTTACTCCGAGCTCGCTGTGCGCTTTCCTCTCGCTGGGGGCGAGTACGTCTATCTCCGTGAGGGATACGGTGGACGCGTCGCATTCCTTTACGGGTGGATGTCGGCCGCGGTCATGGATCCTGGACTCGCCGCAGCACTAGCCATGGGCGCTACGCCCTATGTGCTTTCACTCGTTGGTGTCGCACCGCATGTACGGTTGTGGATTCCGGCGTTGATCCTTCTCGGCCTCGCGGCGCTGAACTATGTCGGCACGCGGCTCAGCCGAAGGGTGATGGCTGCGGCAAACCTGCTCAAGATCGCGGTGCTGTTGTGTCTGGTAGCGTGGGCATGGATCTCGGGTCATGCAACGGCTGCGAACCTGGCGCCCCTGGCAGAACGTCGCAGCGGATCGGAACCACTCTTCGGCGCGATTGCCGGTGCAACCGTCAGCGCATTCTTCAGCTTTGGCGGATGGTGGGAGGCAGGCAAAGTAGCCGGCGAGGTTCGCAACCCGCGCCGAAACCTTCCGCTCGCTTTTACCTGCGGAGTGTTTTTGGTCACACTCGTCTATCTGCTGGTGAGCTTTGCCTTTTTGTCGGTCGTGCCGCTCGAACACATCGTCTCGAACACCGCCTTCGTGGCACAGTTCGGGGAAGCGCTCTTCGGAAGTGTTGGGGGAAAAGTTCTCTCCGCCTGTGTCCTGCTCTCAGTCTTTGGGGGACTTATGGCACTCACCATGGCTGCGCCGCGGGTCTACTACGCTATGGCGAAAGATGGCGCGTTCTTCTCGCCATTTGGACGATTGCATCCGCGCTTCGGAACACCCGCCAATGCCGTCTTGCTGCAAACTGGACTAGCCCTTCTCGTTCTCTGCTTCGGGGCCTTCGATCGCATCCTCTCCTTCATCATCTTTTCGGCAATCTGTTTCCTTGCGCTATCCGCTGCCTCTCTCTTCCGGCTCAAAGAGCCCGTCATTCGGTGGTGGTACCCCACCGCGCCGATACTGTTTCTAATCGGTTGCACCGTAATCAACCTACTGATCCTCATGCACGATCCCCTCCCCGCAGTCCTGGGCCTTGTAGCTGTCCTCTGCGGAGACCCAATTCGACGCTTCTTCTTCTCCACACCACGGGTTGCTGTCGCAAACGTCTCATAGCAACCTCTTACCTGAAAGGATCGTTCATCATGCCCCACATTCAACTTCCTGAAGGACTACCCGGCATCCGCGGCGCGATGGCGTTCAGGCCTGAAACGGCCAAGCCTCTTAACGAACTGGTTGAGATTCTCCTCCATGGTCCCAACTCGCTCACCCCGGGGGAGCGCGAACTGATCGCGACCTATGTCTCCTCCGAGAACGACTGCTACTACTGCCAGACGATCCACGGCGCGATTGCAGCCGCCAACCTGAACGATGATGAGGCTTTGGTAAAGAAGGTGAAGCAGGACTTCCTCAACGCCGCCATCTCCGACAAGCTGAAGGCCCTCCTCGTCATCGCCGGGCAGGTGCAGCGTGGCGGCAAGCATGTAACAACCGAGGCAGTCGCTCACGCCCGCGATATCGGTGCAAGTGACATCGAAATCCACGACACCGTCCTGATCGCTGCCGCATTCTGCATGTATAACCGGTATGTCGATGGACTCGCCACCACGCAGCCCCGAGACGAAACGATGTATCGGGAACGCGGCAAGCGCGTCGCTCGCGACGGATATGTCACCGTGAGCAAGGAATATCTGCCTGCCGAAGCAGCTCGCTAAGAACATCAAAAAAACACGAGGATCAGCCATGCCACATATATCACTTCCCGAAGGCTTGCCAGGCATCAGCAGCGGCTTCGCGTTCCGTCCTGAAACAGCTAAACCGATGCGCGAGTTGGCCCATATTCTTCTTCACGGACCGAGCACACTGACGCCCGGAGAGCGTGAACTGATCGCGACCTTCGTCTCCAATCGGAATGACTGCTATTTCTGCCAGACCAGCCACGGTGCAGCCGCAACTGCTCACCTGGGGAACGATTCAGGCCTCGTGGAACAGGTAAAGCACGACTTTCTTCACGCCAACATCTCGGACAAACTCAAAGCGCTCCTTGTGATTGCAGGCCAGGTCCAACTGGGTGGCAAGAACGTCTCCACCGAGAGTGTGGAAAAGGCGCGGTTACATGGTGCGACTGATCTTGAGATCCACGACACTGTTCTCATTGCGGCCGCGTTCTGCATGTACAACCGCTACGTCGATGGTCTCGCCACCTGGCAGCCCCATGATCCAGCAATGTACTCCAGCATGGGAGCGCACCTCGCCACGCATGGATACCTGACGCCATCAATGAAAGCACCTACTCTCGGGGTAACAGAATGAGCAACCTATTCCGTAAGTTCCTATCAATAACCTTCGTAGCGCTCTTTTGTATCGCTTTGGTCGCAGATCGCGCTACCGAGATCACGATTTCCGGGGTTGGGTTATAGATTCTGCGTGCGCCTACACCAGAGGTCTCTACAAACCCATCCTCCCTGCCTGCGCCAAAGCATGTGCCAGGAACGGTTCGCCACTTTGCCATCCCGCGACGCTTACGGGGAGTGGGACGATCTGACATGAGCGAGGAATGCAATCTCAGGGCGTGGAGATCTTATCCCTGCGAGTTGAGACTGCTGCTGTGGTCGAGGAGTTGAGAGATACGACTCTCTTTGAAGCGGGGATCGATGGGTGGGTGGCCAGACGGAATTTTGAGTTGAAGGCGGAATCGCGTAGGGGGCTCGGCGTTGGGCCCGTCGTGCTCAACGAGCATGAAGCCACGGGCATAGGCGAGGCGCTTCTGGTAGACGGTGGCGACAGCGGCGCGGCGGACGATTGCCTATAATTTTTGACGTTTGGTGCAGTGACCCCTTACTGCCTTTCAACCTATTACTTTCTGATACTTAGATTTTCAATTCACCACAACTCCGGATTGCGTGTTTTCGATGTTCCGAAGTATTTGACATGCAATTGTCTGAATTGCTAACTTCTGGCCCATCGTGATTTGCTCAAGCAAATCACCCTTGCTCAGGCACAAACCGGTTCACATGACGATGTGTGGCGGAAAGTGTCGGCTCTTTTTGGGACTTAATGGGCCCTATAAGACGAGAAAGGAATTGCCACCATGGCAAATAAACCAAATGATCCTACAAAACTGCTAAAACAGGATCCCCTGGTCGAACAGCTTGTGCCCGATCCAGGCAATCCACAGCCCACCATCCAACTGACCGGTTGGATGGGGAAAGGCGTAGAAGAGGGCCTGTGGCGTCTTTATCTCACGCCACAACTTGACCAGTATGTTGAGTTCTCCGCAGACAGTGTTGTTCATACACAGCCGCTGCAAAAAGAGCAGTCTGCATTAGGCGGAACGACTGTCTGGCTTAAGGCAGACACAACGTTGCATCATACGTACATTCAAAAGCGACAGCTGCAAGCTGATTTCCTGTCAGGTGGAATTACGTCCGGCTATTTGGCGGGCTCTACTTCTTCACTACCAGCAGCCGGCACCAAACCTGTGGCGACACCAATCGGGACGCGTGGATACCAGTGTTCGGTAAATCCGCATATTCCGGTTTGCCAACCACGAACCTACGCATGTCCAATCGCCTCCTACGATGCGCCTTGCACTGGTGCACTGTGTGGGACGGGGGCATTTGTCTGCGGATACTCGGTTGGTTGCACTGATCACCAGGAATGCTCCGTGGGCTGTTATTAATTCGGGCTAAATCCGGTTGACCTCCGGTCAGTCGAAAGTGAAAACCGCTCGGCTGACTGGAGGGATTTCCTTGAATCTCCCTTAAGTAGACAAACGTAGATGTTTGTCTGTCAGTGCGTCACTCTATCTTCATCATGCTCATTCAATCCGAAGTAGCTCAATATCTGCTTCAAGGTGAGTTCATCACGGCGGCGTCTGTCGTTGATGAAGATCTTCGGATCGTGGAGGCTTCGCGTCGCAATCGTAACTTCAAAGTGATCCGAGAACATGGGCCGTCCTATCTTTTGAAGCAGGGGCAGGATGCGAATGGACGAGCGACAGTTGCTCACGAGTCGATTCTGTACAAGTACATGGAGACGGCGAATGGAAGTGAGCGCTTTCGCCCTTATCTGCCGGGCTTCCACCACTATGACGAAGAGATCGGTGTACTGATTCTGGAACTTCTCACAGGCGCACAGGATATCCGTGAATATCACACACGTCGCGGAGCGTTTTCTACTACGATTGCTACAGCACTTGGGAGAGCTTTGAGCAGCCTTCACAGGCTTGATATTTCTTTTCTGACAACGCGTCTGGATAGTAGTTTTGATGGTCGATTGCCTTGGGCTCTGACTTTGCATCGGCCGGGTGTCGGTGTCTTTGAAGACACGAGCAGTGCGAATATGCAGTTGATTCGCATCATTCAAAACACGCCGGGATTTTCGCGTGCGATGGATGAACTGCGTGAAGGCTGGCGAGTAGACAGCCTGGTTCATAACGATGTCAAGTGGGACAACTGCCTGGTGTTTCCACGCACGAGCTCGAATCGCAAGGTCGACCTGAGGCTAGTTGATTGGGAGTTTGCGAGGCTTGGTGACTCGTGCTGGGATGCGGGTTCTGTCTTCAGCAACTACCTTAGCTTCTGGCTGTTTTCCATTCCCGTCTCGGGTGAAGATCCTCCGGATCATTTTCTCGATCTGGCACGGTATCCGCTGGAGCGTATGCAGCCGGCAATTCGCTCTTACTGGCAGGCTTATGTTCGAGGGATGGGCTTTGACCTGGCTCAATCGGAAGAGCATCTTTTGCGAGCGGTGAAGTACGCCGCTGCTCGACTGGTGCAAACGGGCTACGAACACATGCAGCACTCGTCGCACTTGACGGGCAATATCATCTGCTTGTTGCAACTGAGCTTGAATATCATGCAACGTCCTTCAGAGGCGATTGCACATCTGTTGGGGATTTCGTCGGAGTCCCGCGCCGCCGAGGCGATATGAGCGACTACATCGAGCAGGTGAGGATATCGATAAGCGAGACGGTGTTCCACTCGCCTACCAGCTATTCGTACTTTGGAAGTGAGTCGCCGAGGCTTGCTCCGCGCGTGAGACGTGTGATGACGCCGAAGACTGCGCGCAATTATCTGCTGTATCAGTTGCAGTCGCATCTCTATAACGAGTTCTATATCCGAGGCGGCGTGTCGCAGAGTGTGTGGAGTGATCCGGGCAGCGAGACGGATGCTCTGTCTTTTATTGAGACGCTCTCGGCGGCAAATGAAGGAACAGGATGTGACGAGAGTGGATGGGAGGTTCAGGTTGTAGGGAAGGATCATCTCGTGGTGCGCCGGGGCAATCTGGATCTATGGGTGCGACCTAAGGACTACACTGCGCCGAAGGATCGTGCGCTGGAGCCCGGGAGCCGCATAGTGTTGCATCTGCCGAAGGAACTGCGTGGCGTTTCACCGGGCTACTATATGGCGCTCAGCAATCAGGAAGATGTGTATGACGAAGAGCAGATGCTGGTGAGGCTCTACTGGAATCTCAGCGCCAAGGGGACGGCGGTGTTTATTCGTGGTGCCACTCGTGCATTAAACGATGCGGGGCTGTTCTTCAGGTTGAAGGCGTTGAATGATCCACGTTCCTATAACCGATGCGATGCTGCGGTGATGTACTTCCGCAAATCGCAACACGCCGCGGTGATGGAGCGGATGGCTTGGGTTTATCCGGAGGTGGCTGCGTATATGAAGCCGAAGACGCCGATGTTTACAAAGCCGATTGCTCCTGGTGTTGGACTTGCGGAAGATCCGGGGGGAAACGAGAGCTTCGGGCAACATCGATGCAAGATTCTGGCAGCCGGCATGATCCGTGCGTATGAACGAAAAGCTAAGTCGATTGGTGAGCGGTTAGATATTGTGACGGAGTGTTATGTATCGTCCGGCATTCGGTTGAATGAGCCTTATCTGAATCCAAGTTCGACTGATGTTTATACAACCTTTCCAAATTAGGAACGCTGTGGCTTTGATCAATGGGACAACACGAGAGTTCTTGAACGTCGCTGATGCGATAGGCCAGCGGATCTGTGCACAGGCTGTGTGGCATGACGATCGTTGTAATTGGTTGGGGATGGAGCCACTTGAGCGTGGGTCGGCGAGTTCGCAGCCTTCTGCGACGTACAGGACGCTTGGGCCAGATCTTTATTCCGGCACCAGCGGCGTAGCGCTATTTCTTGCGGAGTTGTTTGGGGAAACCGGAGATCCGTTGTTGAGCCGGACTGCTCTTTCCGCTTTGCGACATGCGCTCGCACGAGCAGATGCAATTTTGCCTTCGTCTCGATTGGGGCTGTTCAGTGGATGGTTTGGGATTGCATTAGTTGCGGCGCGTGTGGGAGTTCTTCTTGGCGAAGAAGATCTGCAGACGGGGGCTCGACAGTTGTTGCAACGAGCGTTCGCTGAAGAGCGCAAGACGGATGAATTCGATCTTATGTCCGGTAGGACGGGAGCGATTGCCGCACTGGTGGTTTTGAATTGCATTTTGGACGATTCGGGACTTATCGATTTTGCAGTGCGTCTCGCTGACGAACTGATTGAAATGGCGGATAAGAAGATTGGATGTTCGTGGGAGTCACCTTCGCTTCGAAATCACTATAATTTGACTGGGTTTTCGCACGGTGCCTCGGGAGCGGCATATGCTCTGCTGGAATTGCATGAGGCTACGGGAATTGCGAAATATCGGGAGGCTGCGTTGTTGGCGTTTGAGTACGAGCAGCATTGGTTTAATGCCGAAGTTGCGAATTGGCCTGATTTTCGTAAGGATCCATCGTCGCCGTCGGGGAAGAAACATCCTTATCCGTATATGACGTTTTGGTGTCATGGAGCGCCAGGGATAGCGCTGGCGCGGCTTCGTGCCTATAAGATGACGGGTAATGAACTATACGAAGCTGATGCTATTACGGCTTTGAAGACTACGCGAGCATCGATTGAGTCGGCGCTGGATAGCTGGGCCGGGAATTTCTCGTTATGCCATGGCCTGGCGGGGAATGCCGAAGTGCTGATCTACGGCGCGGAGGTATTGAGCGCAGAGAGAGAAGAAAACATGGCGGTTGCTTTGGCTGTTGCGAGAACAGGGGTAGAGCGCTACGCGGCGACCAATTCGCAATGGCCTTGCGGGACGCACACAGGCGAGACTCCGAACCTGATGTTGGGCCTAGCTGGAATTGGCCACTATTATTTGAGGCTGTGGCAGCCTTCTATTCCAAACATACTTCTCTTGAATAAAGAGGTCTGGAGCAGACGCGAGGCGGCACCACTGTGTCCCTCTCGTCTGCACTGACAGCGGCGCGATACTCCACGAGCGACGAGGTCATGTTCTGTTGCGTGGAATCCCTTTGATGTCGATCTTGCGGTACCAGTAGCAGTAGTTAGCGGGCAGATAGATTGGCCGGATGGGGGACGCAGGAATGAAAATTCGCATCGCTCATGGAAGGTGGTGGTACAGCCTGTCCCCACGCAGAGGGAGCTGAGCCCATGGTAAAGACGAAAGTAGCCCCATCCTTAATCTGTGCGTGGCGGAACCAGGAGTTGGGAAGATCAACGCCGTTAAGCGTGACAGACTGGATGTAGTGGTTCAGGCCAGACTTGTCGAGATTCTTCGCGACAAGTCGGAGCTTCTTTTCATTACCAAGAGTGAGCGACGCATCCGGTATGCTCGGCGTGCTGATTAGATAAACATCTTGCCCAGCGACTGGGTAGAAGCCAAGCGTCTGGAAGATGAGCCAACTCGACATCGCACCAGAGTCGTCGTTGCCAGGAATACCGGCACGTGAGTCGGTGAATGCTTTCTCAAGGAGCAACTGAACGATATCCGCAGATTTATCAGGACGTCCAGCGTAGTTATAGAGAACCGGTACGAGAAAGCCGGGTTCGTTGGTGACATCAAAGTGACCACGCGCGAAGATAAAGTCGAGACGACGGTTGAAGAGTTCAGTTCCGCCCGCCATCTCGATGAGGCGCCGCATATCCTGTGGAGCGTAAAGCGAATAGGTCCAGATATCACCTTCATACATGAAATCCGGCCATGTGCCACGTACGGTGAGATAAGGCTCGGCCCAAGAACCATCCGGATTGCGAGGACGAAGGAAGCCCTTGAAACCAAGGACGGTCATATCTTTATCCCAGAGATGTTCGAAGTTATGGGTCCGGCTCGCATAGAGCGAGGCTTCGCTTGTCTTACCTAGACCACAGGCTAGTTCAGATATAGCGAAATCGTCATAAGCATATTCGACCGTGCGTGAGCCTGAGCGCTCGTCCGCAAGCGTAATGAAACCGCGCTCGTTGTAATTTTTCAAGCCGCCGCGGCCTTCCTTCTGAGCGTTCTTAGGCGGTACAGTGGCATCGTGCTCCATTGCCTTAAATGCAGTCTCATAATCGATACCCTTCAGTCCCTTGAGCCATGCATCGGCGACGACCACATTCGCGTTAGATCCGCCTTGGGTACGGCCGTTGTCGTTGCCGCTGCGAGCATCTGGCATATAGCCCGCATGCCGATAGATATCGATGAGTGACCGGACGATATCCCGTTGACGGTCGGGTGAGATAAGGGTGAGAAGGGGACTGGAACTGCGGTAGGTGTCCCATATGGCGTAATAGTCGTCATAGTACGGTTCGGTCGATTGCCAATCGGGATTTTCACCTGTGCGATCTGTCGGCATCAGCATGACGTGGTACATCGCGGTGTAAAGCTTACGGCGTTGAGCGTCAGTCTCGCCGGAAAGGTTAAGTTTGGCGAGCTCGGTATTCCAGAGAGCTTTAACGGCAGCGCGAACAGTGGCGAAGTTCCAGCCCGGAATCTCCTCTTGGACATTGTGTCGGGCCTGCTCGACGCTGAGGAAAGAGATGCCGACCTTGACCTGGACAACCTGGTCGGCCTTTGTGGAGAGATTGAAGGTGGCACCAATCGACGGGCCTTCTGGCGTGATAGCAGCTACAGATGCGTCCTTTGCAGCGCTCAAAGTTGAGCCGATCCAGGTTTGTGTCGAAGTGGCAGGAGTGTCCAGTACGAGGTAGTAATAGACCTTGTACTCGCCACCCTCGTTCCAGCCGCCCTTGAAACGTGCGACCCCTTGGGCCTCGTGATCGGAGGGTAGATGGATCTCAGCCCCGAGAAACTTCTGTGCCTCTATCCCTGACCCTAGGCCAAGTGCCGATACCACATTGACGGTGATATGTGACTGCTGCGAAGCCGGGAAGGTATAGCGGTGGAAGCCAACACGCCTACTGCTGGTGAGTTCGGCGTTTACATGGTAACGCGTAAGCTTCGCCCTATAGTACCCAACCTCGGCGATCTCGTTAGTACGGGGTGTCTTTATATCCGCCAGATCAAGCGCACCTGTGACCGGTGCAACGAGAATGTTGCCGTACTTGCCCTGCGCCCCGCTGAGGTGCAGATGTGAAAAGCCGAGAATGTTACCTGCACTGAAATAACCGAAGCCGGAACGGCGATTGTCGAAGGTCGCCATATCGGGTCCAAGTTTGACCATGCCGTATGGGATCGCACTTCCCACGAATGTGTTTCCTCCCCAATCGACTCCAATGAAGGGATCGACATTATGGGTAAGGTCCTGTACCCCAGGCGGTTGCCCAAGCATTGAGGCGCTTGCCAAAAGCAAGCTGAGAGAGAAACACGTGAAACGCAACAAGATAGAACCGACCTTATTCCGCATTGCTTCTCTTTTCCACCAATTGTGCTGAAAAGTCTACCTATTGACTTCCATGATTTCGCAACAACGCGCTTCTGTCTTGCGGAGGACCTATACCATAGACACTTGCGTTTCAATGAGTCAGAAGCCCTGATATTGCTCTCAGTTTCCGAATTGGCCGTCGTCCAGCACAACAACAGGACGCACCAGAAATTGCTGTGCCCGGCGCCTCGCACGCAACAATGCCCTCGCCGCAAATTATCAGGAGCACCACCGCCAATCCTGAAATCCATCGCCACTTTCGTATGGGCACCACAATCTGTACTCGTTCATCATTAGCAACGCAGCCAAACTGGATTTCAAGGGATGGCGAGCCTCAAACCGGTTATAGGGAAATGCATTTCCCCGATACGCCCTCAATTACGCTACTCCATCTCCTGGCGAGAGTTCGCATATTGGCTCCTGCGGCAGAAAATTGGCCTTGTCTTATGGCGGCCAGCGATCCAACAGTGTACTCCAGCAAGGGAAAGCACTTCGCCACGTTTGGATACTTAACGCACCCATTAGACCCACCTGGTGATGGACAAAATCTCTAAATAACATCAACCGACTTTTAAATATTAGCCTTCGATTTTAGCTCAGTTGCTTCGTGCTGCACACCACCTGCCGCGTCAAATTGCCGTTTGCGTGTCCAGCTCGCGAGTTGACTCGAGTTCTGGGCTGGTCCGTATATTCCAGAAGAGTGCAGCCGCAATCAGGGCGATGAGTGCGATGCAACGTAGCACTGATGGATATCCGTAGCGCACGAAAGCCCCGCCCGCGAGAGTCGCCGCAATAGCTTGAGAGGCCGATACGACGAGATTGTTATATGCAGAGGCTCCCCCTCGTTCGTCAGGCGGAACTATGGTCATAAGCAGGCTGTAGAGCCCTGGCTCGTTCATCCACTGGAATGCCGTAAATCCTACATAGGCGGCGGTAGCAATGAGAGGATGACCGATCACAGCAAGAGAGAAGAGCAAGAGTGCGGCAACGATCTGTGTCGAAACGATTCCACCCACTAGACCCAAGCGTTTGAAGAGTATAGGGGCCACAAGTACCGCGGCAACCTGCGTAATCTGTGAGATGGAGAAGGCGTTGCCTATCTGAGGCAATGACATACGCAGGTGCCGGGCAAAGTAAACATTGGCGAAGGGACTGAACGAGCCGGTCACCAAGCTCCAGATTGCAATTGCGGGCAGGAGACGCAGCAAGCCCGGCGCAAGAAACGGTCTAGTACGTTTCGGTAGCG
>DATDHL010000144.1:0-8855 GCA_036521575.1 Edaphobacter sp.
CGTCGCACAACCACTTCGCCTGATGGGGGAGACTGGCGCGCAGACTCTTCTGAAACGCCTACAAAAACCCAACGACCCCTTCCCAGATGCCATAGTCTTTGAACCGCAGTTCATCCGCCGCGAATCGACCGGACCCGTCCCGCGGCTTCGCCGCAGCACCGACTTTGGAATTTGCGGCAAGGATATGCTTCCACCTTCGGAGGGCAGTCCAAGGCGGGGCACTAAGTCATTTGACAAAGGTCGGAAAGGCGGAAAAGATTTGCTTCCACGAAAGGCAAGGTTAGGGTCCAAGTGACAGATGCCTTTGTCATTTGAAGCATAGCTTTGCAGATGTGGGAGTCTAACCCGCCGCTGGCTGTTCAAAGCTGGTTTCCTTGACCGCGACTATGCGGCCATGACGAAGAGCGTGCTTCGCGGATACCAAGTAACTGCTGAAGAGCAGCCGACGGTTTCGCGAGCTGCGTCATCCCCTCGATGATTGCCTTAGGTTAAATGTCGTGCGCCCGAGGGTAAGGTCAACATTGCAGCGACCATTGCAAGCAGACTGCTGTTGCAGCTGGCTTTTTGAGATCGGCCAAGAACCCTCGCAATTGTGAACAGTGCAAGCGACCCGATACGACACAAGCACTCTGGGCTTCAGCCTGCCATTAGAACCATCGCCTTCTATTGGCCATACTTGTGGCCTCACCTCACTTTTGTTTGAGCTCTATTTGTGCCATCGCTCCTTGTACAACACAGAGAATCTCAGACGGATCGTTCGATCCATCTTTGGTGCCGCACACCATCTGATAAGGATCCGTCGTCACGAATACAAAAGTTGGGGTTTACTGAATATTCAGGCGTTGACCAAACTCGTAGTTCTTGCCAAGACTTATTGCTCCGGAGCGACGGCCTGGTGCAATGAAGTGCTGCTTTGTATGTGCGCCCGGAGCAAGTTATAGGTTTCCATCTCTTTCTGTGCGTCTGTCGGCCGAAGAGCCGCTGTGTATGCATTGGCCAGTTCCTGGTGGAATTTCTCGCTGTTCGGCATCAGCCGCGCCGCCGCCTCAAGTTCGGGAATCGCTGCCGTCGTGTCCCCACTTTCAAGCTCCATCTTGCCGAGATCATAATGCGAGTCAGCATCACGAGGGCTGAGCTCAATAGCGGTGCCAAGTTCTTCAAGCGCCCGCGCCCGTTGCTTCTCTCCCTGCTGACCCAATGCTTCGCCGAGGGCGCGATGTACGTCGGGAATTTCCGGATGCAACTTCTCCAGTGCTCCCAGCTGCTCTACGCCAGAGGCGATTCGCCCGGTCTTAATCATCGACTCTGCGTAGACATACTCTGCCTGTGGAGCAAGGTCAGCTTTTCCGATTGCTGACTCCAGCGCCTCAATGCAACCGCGATAGTTCCCGGTCATGAACTGACTAATAGCCAGGACGCTTCGGGCGCCAGTATCATCCGGGTGCGACTTCAGGTAGAGAGAGAGCGGCATAATGGCATCCGAAAATTGGGACCCCGCAAATGCGGCTCGCCCCCAGTTATAGTTGAGTCCCTCGAGCGACGGATTCCACGCGGCGGCATGCTTGAAGTACGTGACTGCTTCTGAATAGTCGTCGTTCGTTGCCGAGATAGCACCCAGATTGTTGTAGCTGTCGGCCACCGGGAGTCTGACCTGCTCTCTCAATACTTCGACCCTGCCCAACGCCAGCGGATCTGCGGTTGGCGCACCAAGAGAAGGCGTTGTCCCAGCTTCTGCCGCAGGTACTTGAGCATCCTGAGATCCCGATGTTTCCAGCAGTCCTGCCAGCTTGCTCTTATCTTGCGCCAGCGTTTTGTTGGCCAGATCGCGTGAGATATCCATCTCTTGATGCGCTGCATCGCGCTGACCCTTCTGTATCAGAATTCTGCCTAGAAGAAAGTGCGCCTTCTGGACCTCATATCGATTTTGCGAAACATCCGTCGTAAGACTGATGCATTGACGAAGAGCTGTCTCCGCCTCCGCGGAACGGTTCGTGTCGAAATACATCTGACCCAGATACAGATAGGCGTCGGGACTCCGCGCTCCGAGTGAGATTGCCTTCTTCAGGTATGTTTCTGCCTCAGGGTAGTTTTTACGAGTCATCGCAATCTTGCCGAGTGCAGCATAAGTCATGGAATCACGCGGGGAAATAACCAGTTCTTTCTTCAACTCCGTTTCCGCGTCGTTCATATGGCTTTCGTCACCGCCCGTCGCTAGCAAGATCGCGGCGAGCAAATAGTGCGCGCCCGGCAAGCGCGGGTTTTCCTCAATCGCCCGCTTGAATTCCGTTACCGCCCGAGACTGGAAATCCGAGTCGGCGTAGGCACGACCGAACGCCATGTGGATTTCCGGAGTATCCCCAAAGGATCTCTCCATCTCGTTAAAAATCTGCATGGCGCACTTCTCATCCTCCAGGTCGAGACAGGCCACGGCCAAGTCATAGCCGTTAGGGAAAGTCGGATCTAATGCCACGGCTGCTTCCAGCTCTTTCCTTGCCTCCTGGTTCCGATTTAGTTTCAGAAGTGTTCGTCCAAGCACTTGATGAGCCTGAGCGAGCTTCACACGATCGCCCGGGTATTTTTTTATGAATTCCGTCGCCAGCGCCTTCGCATGGGCAAGATCGCCCAACGTCAACGCCGTTCGTGCATAATCAAGAAGAAGAGTCGGGGAACCGGGCTCCAGAGTCAGAGCTTCATCGAATAATGGAGCCGCGTGCGTATAATCCTGCGCTAGGCTGTACCCGACCGCCAACTCGCCAAGCGCATCGGCGAGAAAGGAGCGATATTGCTCCGCTGCCTCGTTGAGCTTGCCCGCCTGTTGGAATGCCTGGGCGTCGTTGTAGTGCTGCTGCAACGATCCGCTGCCAACGGCTCCATTGTTTCCAGTCTGTCCGCAAAGGGGCCCCGCGGAAATCAATGAGAAAACAAGGTATGTGCAACGACGTTTGAATCGGATGGACATGATGGAGTCAGGAATCGATGTGATATTCACCGTAGATTTCAAATCGTACCACTCGCGCCATGGGCGGCAGACACACAGCACATACCCGCCCATGCGGATGAGGAAGGGCGGTACCCCTCCCCCCCCGGAAAAAGTGTGCAAAGTCTTCGAATGAAGGCACTTAGGTCTGGACTTAACGTGATCTCCGGAGTCCCGCCGGAGGAACTCCGCTTTCTCTCAATCCGGCTCTGATTGTGAATTTTGTCAAGTGGGGTGGTATTGGTTTCAACTCTATGAAGTGGTTAGATTTTCATACGAATAACGATTGCTCGCTTGCCGGAAACTTCGAAAAAGAAAACGGAAGGTGAACGAATTGTTCACCTTCCGTTTCAGGTGGAGGAGTGTTAGAACGAGTACTTCACATTCAACTCGATAATGCGTTGATAGGGAGCAGCCGTCTTGCTGTCCATGACACCAAATTTACTGTTGTCATGGAGTGTCGTGACGGCCTTTGTGTTGTAGTCCACACTGTAAGACAGGGTGAGCGGGGTCAAAGTGCTGTAATTCGGCAGCGGGTGGTTCAGCCAGTTGAACGCGCTGGCGCGGAACTGGATCTGTTGGTTGTCATGGAGGTGGAACGTCCTGTAGATCGCCAGATCGTTATTGAAGTATGCTCCGGCGCTCATGTAGGGGAACTTCTGACCGCCCTGCTGTCCGATTGCCGGCGGGGCAAAGCAGTTTCCATTGACGCGCTGGTAGTGCTTCAGGCCCGAGGTTGGATCGCAGGTCAGCACAGGCAAGATCGGAACAGACGCATCGGTGCCGAAGTACGTCTTGCTGCCAAGGCCAGTGGTAACACCTGTCGGGACACCTGTGTATTGGAGTGCCATAGCAAAGTTTGGCACGCCGTTTCCAAGCGCAGCGGGAATATACCCACCTGCCTGCCACGTCGAGATTCCGGAGATCGTCCATCCTCCAAGCACCTGGTTGACAAGCTGATTGAAGGCATAGACCTTGCCGGTCTGGTAGTAGTAGCTGGCATTGAAGACAAGCGGACGATCAATAGAGGTTGGTCCGTAGTTCAGATTGATGTCGTACGGATTTTCCTGAAGGCTCGTGCCCAACGTCTTCGACCATGTGCCGTTCAGGTTGTAGCCCAGCTTCCCGGTTGTCTTGGTCCACGAAACCTGCAGAGCGTTGTAATTCGTGTAAGAGGTGCTCTGGTTCAGATAGACAGCGTTGGTGCCATACTCCAGGCCATACGGGTGATAGTCCGACAGCTTATTTCCGGAGGAAGCTACGTTTTCAGGGTTAGAGGCTACAATCTTCGTGACCGGATCGGCCTTGAAGAGGGCGCCGAGCGGAGTTTTGTTCTGATCGGCGAGCGCATCGAAATTACTGCCTTGAATGCCTTCGCTTCTGTCGGAGAGCTGGCTGGTACGGCTTCCAACGTAGGCGATGTCAAGAACGGAGTTCCACTTCAGCTTCTGGTCTATGGTGAAGTTATAGGCAAACGTAAGCGGCTGGCCGTAGTCACCCGGATCAAAACCCGTCTGCGATCCGCTTACCGATGCGGAGATCGCCTTACCCGTTACGGGGTCGTTGCAAGCGGAGTAAGCATTCGGGCTGCAAGGATTGTATGCCAGCCGGTTGAGCTGCGAAAGCATTAGATTGTTCCCACCAGGCAAGCCGTAACCCAAGACGTGCTGTGCCGTCACCAGCGCTGGCGAAACGTCATTCACCTGAGTTACGAAGCGGTAGGAGCCCCATCCGCCGCGAATCATAGTGTCGCCGTTCCCACGCAGATCGTAGGAGAAGCCCAAGCGTGGATTGACATAAGCAAACCGGTTAGGCTGGCCGCTCAGGGGAACGCCGGCATCGATGGCATGCCAGTAATATCCCGGAGCGTACTTGCCGCTGTTGTAGTCGGACAACACACGATCAGGATAGAAGACTGCCATGCCGACATGTTGACGATCGTACCAGTGGCCGATGTGCTCCACGCGAGCGCCCAGTTCCAGGCTCAGACGTCTTGCGACCTTCCAGTTGTCGGACACGAAAACCGCTGTCGACTGGTAGGCCAGATCGGCTATAGGAGACGAATTGTTTTCGCTATAGCCATTCAGGATACCCATGGTGAAGTTGGCTACGGGATTGTTCGAACCTAGCAGAGCTCCACCGGCACCAAAGATATTCGGATTTTGACCGGAATTGATGGAGAGGTTTCCATCCTGGTAGGTGGCAAAGGTGCTCTGATAGTTATCCGTGGTCTGGGTGAAGGCGCCCACTTTTAACGTGTGCTTACCCAAAGCCTTCGTCAGCGTATTGCTGAACTGAGGAGCCTGCTTCTTGACGGCATACTTGCCTGGGGGATTCTCAAAGATAGAATTCTGCGAGAAATCCGGGAAGCCATACGTTACGCCGCCGTAAGCCGGGATGTTCAATGCGGGAGTTGGGAATACCTTGCCAGCGCTAAAGCCCAGAGTGCTGCGCGAGGCTGCCGATGGGTCTGGCTGGACGAAGGGGAAGCTGCCGAAAGCCCATGCAGCCATGAAATCGTTGGTGGTTGAGGCGTTGAAAGTGTGGACGAAGTGGCCCGCCAGCGTCTTACCGGAGAATGACTCCGACTCACCGCCGCCTGGATATGGGATGGCCGTGCCCGGTGTCCAATACAGGTGCGCTCCGTTGCCCTGGGCCAACTGCGAGTTATATGCCTGCTGATAAGAGCCGTAAATCCTGGTATTAGGCCCGAGTTGATAATCGAGGCGGACGCGATAGATCCATCCATTGTTCACGTTTGGAATGGGTTGGTAGTAGTTGTACCCGCCTTGAGTGGTAGCCGGATTAGCATTTGCCTTCGGCCAGATTTTGGCCAGCGCCGCCGCGTTTGAATCAATGAAATTGCTGGGAATTCTATAGCTGTGAGTAGCAGCATCGGTAAGAACCGGTTTAGTCCCGTCCGGCAGGATCGTGTCCGAAAGGTCGCGGCACCACGCACCCTGGTCGTAGGTGTTGTTTGATGTCTTTGAGAGGAATCCACCGGGGCACAGAGCCCTGTTGTTGGCATTATCCAGTGTAAAGTTTCCCTGCATCATCTCCGGAGTGGGGATGTAGCTGTGCAGAACGTTTGCGTCACCCTGATTTTGTAGCCACCGCTCATAGCCGCTCCAGAAGAAGAGCTTCTTGTTCGTTAGCGGAACCGGTCCGCCGAAGTTTCCGCCGGGATAGTAATAGTGCTGGGGCCCCTGCGGGGTACCGTGATTATTGCTCACCCAGTCGTTCGCGTTCAGGGCGCTGTTGCGCGCGATGAAATAAGCTGAGCCGTGATACCGCTCACCGCCGGACTTACTGATCGTGCTAACAACCACCGGGCCAAACGGGGTGTCGGCACCGAAGTTCGACGCCTGTACGCTGACTTCTTGAGTCATCTCCGGGTTGATGATAGAGAGCGCAGACGCCATATTGCCAGGATCGATAACATTGGCTCCGTCAGCCAGCAACGCCGTGCCGCCGCGATTCACCGCCCCGTTGATGTTGATGCCGGAGCCGACAGAACTCTGCTGTACACCCGTGTTGAGGCCGTTATACGCCGGGCTATTGTTCGTGAGGCCGGAAGAGACCGTAGTGGCGCCCGGAAGTACCTTCAACAGCTCCGTCGTGTCGCGGCTGGCGAGAGCCAGGTTCTCAATCTGTTTGGAGTCCAGAACGTTGGTGCGTTGCCCGTTTTCGATAGTGATCAGTTGCCCGGCTGCTTCGACCGTAACCGATGTATCCGCTGTGCCCACCGCCAGCGTAATCGCGGGAACAGCTAGCGAGTCTCCGGCATGCAGTGTAATTCCGGTAATCTCCTTGCCATGGAAACCTTTCGCAGTGACCTTCACCGCGTAGGAGCCTGGTACCAGCGAGGGAAAGGAATATAATCCCTGGCCGTTCGCTTGTACCGTCCGCGTGAGTTTGGTTGATTCATCGGTCAGCGATATCTGGGCCCCGGGAACCACAGCGCCCGTGGCGTCCTGCACGACTCCCGTCAGCTGGGCCGTGGTTTGTGCTTGGGTCATGGGTCCAAACAGAACTAACAACACGAATACGATGAGAGGAAGGGCCCAACGGCTTTTTCCACTAAGTTGTCGCAGGTCTCGATTCAGTCCTCGCCTGCTAAGAACGCCACGTGCGTTATTCACTAACATTGCCTCCTGAAAATTTCGCCAACAACGAGCTCTGCAGGGAATTCGTTCCGTTTCATCTAACCCTCAGTTCAATTTTGTTAGTGACAGAAACTATATTGAGACTCTTTTAGTTCTGTCAAGAAAAACTCCCGCACGTAATTTAATGCAGGCTTTTCCGCATGCGGTCAGATCAAAAATCGGGAATCCCGAATTCTGTCGCAAAGTAGCATGACTCAAATTTGACTTAAGTGGCTATCCTTGTCGAGCTACCAGAAATACGCAATGAAACCGTTAACACTGTGTGCACTCATTTAGCTTGCTGTCTTCGGTTGTTCGACGCAAGCCTCGCTGAAGACTTTGGGAAGGCCCGATATTTAATTTGTGATGGGAACAAAATGAATAGCGGGCTAAATCGTATACAAGTTATTTAAGGCAGCACCTCGATACTCCTCCCGATTCGCAGCGGTTTATTGCATTCTTAACATTAGAGGTTCAAGGAAATTGCGGCTCGACAGGCATGGCATTAGACACGTTGATCTGACCCAATTGCAGCTCGCGTCAAGTGAGACAGCGCGGATCATCAACCGGGATATTGTTCTCGAGTTAATCCGGACCAGCCAACCAGTTTCACGCGCCGAACTGGCGCGGCTTTCAGGCCTTGGAAGAAGCACCGTCTCGCAAATCGTGGAGCAGCTTATCGACGAGAATTGGGTGCGCGATGGCGCAATGGGTTCGCTGCCGCGAGGACGCAGACCGACGCTGGTAGGACTAAATGGAGATTTGGTGGCGATAGCGGTCGACATTCATCCAGGGCAGGCCATCGTCGCCTTAGTGGACCTGAATGGACGGCTGCTCTCCCGTTGGCCAGTACCGATTACCTCTGAGCCAACAGCTTCGATGCGGTTAATCATCGAATGCATTCAACGAATCCCGCCCACCGCGCGGGAAAAATCAATAGAGGGTATTGGCATTAGTCTGCCCGGGAGAGTAAATCCCACAACGCAGCGGCTGATCTTTGCTCCCAATCTGAATTGGCCCGAATTCGATATCAAAAAAATGGTCGAGACCGATGTGGGACTGCCCGTAATGTTGGAAAATGATGCAACCGCTTGTCTGATGGCGGAGCGGATCTTCGCTCGCATGGACGGAGTTCGAGACGCGGTGCTGGTTGCGATTGGCGAAGGCGTGGGAACCTGCGTTCTTGCCAATGGGCAAGTAGTCTCCGGACACAACGGAATGGCGGGCGAGTTCGGACATATCCTCGTCGATCCGAATGGCCTACACTGCGCGTGCGGGATGCACGGGTGCTGGGAAATTTATAGTTCCGGCCAGGCTGCACTGCGTTATTACCGGGAGTTGAAACCGAAGGACCCTGTCGTCAGCTTTCAGGAACTGCTTAGGCGGGCGGAAGACGGCGATTTGGCTGCCGCGCAGGCCCTCTCCAAGCAGGCTATGTGGATTGGTCGCGGATTGCGGATGATCATAGCCAGCGTTTCTCCCAGCACGATTTTGATAGCAGGGGAACTGACCGCTGCGTGGCATCGTTTTGGTCCAACGATCGAGAAGGAGGCAGCTGACCTTACGCTAGCCGGCAATGCACCTTTGATCCGACCGACCCATGGAGGCGAAATCGCTCGGCTCCGCGGTGCTGCCGCGCTCGTGTTTCAGCGGGGAGCGCGCCGCGCAACTTCGACCCCTGCGAAGACGAGCGCAGCCAAGTCTGCCTGATGCCAATGACTGGGTACTCACAA
>DATDHL010000145.1:0-7042 GCA_036521575.1 Edaphobacter sp.
GCTCGAATTCCCAGCTTGTCTTCTTTCTTCCCCAACGAGAAGCCCGCCGCGCTCTTCTCCACCAGGAACGCCGTGATTCCCTTGTATCCTGCTGATGGATCGATGGTCGCGAAGACGATGAACACCCCAGCTTCCTTCGCATTTGTGATCCAGAGCTTCTGCCCGTTCAGGACATAGTCATCACCCTTCTTCACCGCGCGAGTCTGTAACGCAAACGCGTCCGACCCCGATGCTGCTTCGCTCAGCGCATAGGCCCCAATCGTGTCCGTCGCCAGCCGCGTCAGATACTTCTGCTTCTGCTCCTCGTTTGCCCACCGCACCAGCGCATTGATGCACAGTGTGTTCTGTACATCGACCAAGACTCCCACCGAAGGATCGACTGCGGAGATCTCCTCCACCCCCAGGATCGCCTCGAAGAATGTCCCTCCGGCCCCGCCATACTGCTCGGGGA
Organism: Edaphobacter sp.; assembly: GCA_036521575.1. GTDB lineage: Bacteria > Acidobacteriota > Terriglobia > Terriglobales > Acidobacteriaceae > Edaphobacter. The sequence continues at coordinate 452 of DATDHL010000145.1, forward strand.
CTTCAATTCCCATCAGCCCCAGTTCGAACAGTTGCCGAATGACCCCGGCATCCATCTGCTGCGACTCATCCATCACCCGCACCAGAGGCCCGATCTGCTCCGCCGCGAACCGCCGAACTGTATCGCGAAACATCTGCTCATCGTCACTGAGCCGCGTCAGCGCCGAACGTCCCTGCTCAACCATCCACTCACCTCATAACAACAAGAAAAAGGTGAGTCTAGCATTGCAGAGTGTGGACTGAATAGCGATTCACTTCACAGACATCAGAGGTCAAGCAGCTAACCAGCCGCTTTGACCAGTCGCCCACGACGGCTCACGATTGACAGTTTCTCGGTCTTCAAGATCTTCCGGGCCTGATCTTTCGCGTGGTTCGCCCACGGCCCAACCGGATCGAGCCGGACATACGTCAACCAGTGCCGCAACGCCCGCCGCCTGTGCCCCTGCCGCTCATATGCCAGTGCCAGATTGTAATGGGCATCCGCATACTGGGGCACCAGTGCCACGGCCTTCTGATAGGCCTCCGTTGCCTGGCTCAACTGCTGTAGTTCATCCAGCACATTGCCCAGGTCGAAGAACGCCAGCGCGTACTCCGGGTCGGCTTTGGTTGCGCGCCGGTAGAACTCTTCGGCCCGCTCGTACTGCCGCATGTTGTAGCGGATCGTTCCGAGGTTGATCAGCGTCGGTGCATGCTGCGGCTTTACGGTCAGGATGGTCCCGTATATCTCAACTGCCTGTGGGACCGTCGCCGGGTCTTCTTCCAGCTGCACCGCTCGCAGAAACATCTCCTGCACGTCAACCGTTTTCTGCGCTAAACCGGCTCCCTGCCACCGCACCACCCGGAGGCCTGACGGCGTCTCAAAATCGAAGGCCAGCTGTTGCGAGAGCGGATCCACCAGCGCTCCGCAGTAACGAAACGCCAGCCGCGACCCCCTGCGCACGACACTGGCCTCCATCAGCGGATTGCGCATCCCCGCCACGCGCTGCATTGCATCCACGGAAGCCCGTATGCTTCTGGCGGAAAACCGCGTCCTCGCCTGGAGATCGCGCAGTGTCCGCAACTGCCCTAATTCTTCAAAAGAGTACTGTTCGATGGGAGAGATCAGTCCCGCCCGCTCCCACGCCGTGATCTGGCGCGCATGCAGGTGCAGGATTCGTAGAACGTCCTGACGGTTATATCGGGTCACGTCGGTGTCTCGGTTGGCAACCGTCATACAGGGAGGTCCGGCAAAACTCTTATCCCGAGTATGCGGTGCAAGCCTGCGCCAATCAAGAGAATTTACCGTGAAGTCACCACATATCAGTGGATAACTTGTACCAAATCAGGTTCAGCTGCCAAATCCACCGTTAACGATGATCAAACCAGACATATTGCCACCCTCCGGAGATGGTATTGAACTTCGAGCCTATTCTCCCGCTCACACCTGAGCTGTACGAAATCTTGAAGGACTGCCTCTTCGCCAGCGGCAACGACACCGTCGCGCCCAACCTGCTGTTCGACTGCCTCCCCGACGGCGGCCCGTTGCCCGCCGTGGCTACGCCGCCTCCGTACCACGTCGAATCGACCGCCACCCACAGACTGCGACGCACCGTATAACTCACATGCGCCTGAACGGCTGTCAGCGGCTCCTGCGACCGAGTTAGCTGCCCCGGATAGAAATTCCCGTTATCTGTAAAGAACCACGCACCCGCATACAGATCGAGGTCCAGCTTCTTTACCGGATACGACACCCCCAGCTCCGGCTTGAATGACCATCGGTTCGTACCAATATTGATCAGCTTCTCGCCGCTGTACTGCCCCGCTGGCGCCGTGAAGGTCAGACTCGTCCCGATAATAAAATTGCGATGCGTCCGTTTCATAAACTCCTTTGGGCTCATTGCAGGGCTGCCACGCAGGATGACGGAGAATCGCCCCTTTACGTCCGCTAATCCCGATCGGTAGGCGCTTTCTTCATTGTTCCCGACGTCTCCCGAAGCATTTCCCCACGCATAAGGCAGCGTCGCAGTGAACAGGGCCTGCCGCCCAAACACGGCAAATGTCTGCCCCAGACCCAGCACCGGCGAATAGAGCGTGGCCTGCGCATTTGTAATTGGAACCGTGGGGTCGAACGAGATATCGCCGCTCGACCTGCCAAACCCCACCCCGACAAACGTAGTCCCAACCGGGGATGGCGAGTAAGCTCTCGGCTCAAGATCCTGCGCGGAGCCCGCAGAGACCAGAAGCACGGAGATAAGTGTGAGCCGCAGGAAGAGATTCCTGGAGAGGCAGGCCAAAATGTCCCCCATCTACTCGCACACTATAGTTGCACAAATCTGCCGGTTGGCAGACGAATAGCCTCAGCCCGGGTACCAAACTCTCCGCGGATCTGTGTCGCTTCGTTCATAAGACCAAGCCTCTTCAATCAGCCGTTTCAGGTCAAAGCGCGGTCTCCATCCGAGTAAAAATTTGGCTTTGCTGTTGTCCAACCAGGTTGACCAATACGGCGTCTTGATCTCGACCGAAGGCGTTGCTCGCGTCTCGCGCAGGTAGTCTGCGACTTGCCTATAATCTACCGGCTCATCCATACAGATGTTGAACGTTTGCTGTCGCGCCTTGGGGTGATCCAGAGCCAGAACCATGCTCGCCACCAGGTCGCTGACGTGAACGAAATTGCGTTTCACTGGCTCGCCTTGTGGATCGAGCATTAACGGCACTGTATTGCGCTTCAAGTATTCATCAGCACTTTGGGGACCGACGAGCTCCCGCCACCGCGGCCCTCCGAACACGTCTTCCCCGAAGGAAAGCGTGTACTTGAAATCATCTTTCTCCATGATCCACGGCGCTCTTAAACAACATCCCGAAAGGTCGTATTGAACGAAATACTGCTCCAGCATGACCTCCTCGAGAACCTTTGAGAGCGCATAGCAGCCGCGATAGGCACTGTGCTTCTGCTGCTCGGTCACCGGGAGCGCGTGTGGATAGAAAAAATGTCCCAGCGCCGCATCCCCTCCGATCAAAATAATCTGCCTAAAAGAATTGCTGAGGCGACACTCCTCCAGGAGCCAGAACAGGCCTTTGACGGTGACATCCATCACATTTGCTTCAGTCTCCTTGCAGGTCGCACAATGAATGACGTGCGTCATCTCACGCATCGCGGCACGGACAACCTTGCGGTCAGAGATATTTCCGCTCACTACCTCCAACCGCTCGTGTGGCTCAAGACGGCGATTGTGACATAGCGCGCGAACGGTAACGCTATCATCCGCCTCCATGACACGACGAATGAAATGACTCCCTACTTTGCCTGTCGCGCCAGTTACGAGGATGCGCTTCATCATGTCCGCCATTCTTCCGGGTGCCAATCTTAACCACCCAAAGCGTTAATAAATCAGGCAACTTAGCCTTACTAAGGCGGGTAGCTTCCTTCCCATGCCTCGACCTCGATAAAGCTGCACCACTAGACACGACTGCGCTTCGGGCAGAGCTTTGATACTGCATGTGGAGTTTTCCGGTGCACGTCTCAAGGGGAAGAAGACTGCACGGGAGTGCCGCGCGACGAACGCATCGTTCTGATGATGACCTTTTCTACTTCAACAACAAGGAAGAATATGAAGCCGCCGAGGATAAGCCTTGGCCAAATCCGAAGAGGTATGGGCTCGGTGTCGAACAGCACCTGGAGCGGGGGCGCATAGGTGAAAAGCAATTGCAGCACTACGACGATGCCGATGCCCAGAGTCAAGTACTTGTTGCCGAGGTGCGCCTTGAGCGACAGCGACGAGCCCACCTTGTAGCGGCTGTTGAGAAGGTAAAAGACTTGACCGATGACCAGCGCATTCACCGCGACGGCCCGGGCCAGCCCATCCGACGCGTTATACGACTTCATCCAGAAGAATGCCCCAAGGGTGAGCGCAAGCAGCGCTAAGCCGACGAAGATGACGCGCCAAATACCGAAGCCGTCCAGTATGGAACGGTCGACCGTGCGCGGCTGTCGCTCCATAACGTCGAGTTCGTGCGGCTCGAAAGAGATCACCAGCCCCAGCGCGACGGAGGTCACCATATTGACCCAGAGGATCTGCGGCGCAGTAATCGGCGCAGTAAAGCCCACTACGACGGCTACGATGATGACGAGCGCCTGAGCGACGTTTGTCGGCAGCAGGAAGAGCATGGCCTTCTCGATGTTGTTGAAGACTGTACGCCCTTCCTTGACGGCCGCCGTGATCGAGGCGAAGTTGTCGTCGGCTAGCACCATCTCGGCCGCCTCTTTGGTGACCTCGGTGCCCTTGATCCCCATGGCGACCCCGATGTCGGCTTTCTTGAGAGACGGTGCGTCGTTCACCCCGTCGCCCGTCATCGCGACGATCTGCTTGTTGGCCTGGATCGCCTTAACGAGACGCAACTTGTGCTCGGGACTCGCGCGCGCGAAGACGTCGACGTCGCGGACCCGCTCCTGCAGTGAGGCCGTGTCCATCTCTTCTATCTCGGCCCCGGCGATCGCAGTCCTGCCATCGCCAATACCGAGCATCTTGGCTATCGCTGCCGCGGTGATCTTATGGTCCCCGGTGATCATCGTTACCCGAATGCCGCCGGCGTGACATTCCCTGACGGCTTCGATCGCTTCTTTGCGTGGCGGGTCGAGCAACCCAATCAGACCGATGAGAACCAGGTTCTTCGGAAGGTCGCCGGGCCCGAGGTTCCCCGTACTCATGCTTGGGTCCTCGAGCCACGCCAGTCCCAGCACGCGTTCGCCTTGCGCTGCGAGTTTGTCTGACGCTTTATCGAAATAGTTGCGATCGAGCGGTACCGGCGCTCCGCCTGTGGTTGCCTGATGTAGACAATGTTCCAAGATCACTTCCGGCGCGCCTTTGACGAGGATCACCCGCTTGCCGTCGACGTCTTTGTGCAGCGTGGCCATGAATTTGTGCTCCGATTCAAACGGGATCGCGTCGATCCTGGGATACGTGTCTCGCGCGGTCTTCCGGTCAAAGCCGAGTTTGTTCCCGAATGGGTATAGAGCTCCTTCGGTCGGATCACCCTCCACCTTCCACAGCCCGTCCTCCTGACGGATCTCAGCATCGTTGCAAAGCATGGAGACCCGTCCCATGAGCTTGAGCACGGGATCCTCACCCGCCAGTTGGCCGTCTTTCGTTACCTGGCCTTCCGGTGCGTAACCGTCTCCCGTCACAACGTAAGCCGATTCGGCCGTAACCGCTGACACGACCATCATCTCCATCAACGTCAATGTGCCGGTCTTATCGGAACAGATGCGTGAGACCGAACCCAGCGTTTCTACCGCTGGCAGGCGCCGTATGATCGCGTTGCGCTGCGCCATGCGCTGCACGCCTATGGCGAGCGTGACCGTAATGAGCGCGGGCAATCCCTCTGGAATCACGGAGACAGCGATGCTGATGACCGCCTGAAATATGTCCACGAAAGGCATGCCGCGAATCCACCTGCCGTAAGCAAACACAATGACGGAGACGATCCCAATGATAGCGGTGATCGAATAGCCGAACTTCTTGATCTGGCGCAGCAGCGGTGTCTCTAGCGCGCTAACTGAGGTCATCATCTGATTGATGCGACCCAGTTCGGTCTCCGAACCGGTTGCGACCACGATCCCGGTTCCTCGTCCGGATGCGACCAATGTTCCGGAGAAAGCCATGCCTTCCCGGTCTCCGATCGTAGCTTTGTCGGATACAGCATCGGTAGTCTTATCGATGGGCACCGACTCGCCCGTGAGCGCCGCTTCCTCTGTCCGTAGGTTCTTGACCTCGACGAGACGAAGGTCGGCCGGAACCTTGTCACCCGATTCGAGGAGCACGACGTCGCCCGGCACCAGTTCCTCAGAGGGGATCAAGCGAATCTCGCCGCCACGCAAAGTCCTGGCCTCGGCAGACAGCATATTGCGGATCGAGTCGAGCGCTTTCTCAGCTTTGCCTTCCTGAATGAAGCCGAGCAGCGCGTTGAGGATGACAACGCTCAGAATGATCGCAGAGTCGAGCCACAGGCCGACCATCATTTTGACGAACCCGGCTGCGAGCAAGACGTAGACCAGAATGTTGTTGAACTGATGCATGAACCGCATGAAGGCGCTTTGTTTCTTGCCTTCCGGTAAACGGTTAGGACCGTACTTTGCCAGGCGTTGCGAGGCTTCGTCCGTGTCGAGACCTTTTGCTATATCGGTGCGGAATCGCTTGACTGCATCACCAGTATTCACAGCATGCCACGCGACGGCTTCGGGTCCTGGTTTGGAGCTCACTGCTGCTTCCATATGCACTCTCCGGTCAAACGAACTAGGTGTTGCTTTCAGCGCCGGGACAAGAATTTATACAGCCTGCTTTATCTACGGTTCTATTCGGTCCAATCGTGTTCCGGAACAAACTTTAAGGGGTGGTCGGGTTCCTGGTACTTTCCTGGAGGCTGTCGTTTGGGCAGTGTCACCTTTTTTGTTGACAGGGCTTCATAGGGAATCTGCTCAAGTAAGTGTCGGATGACATTCAGCCTCGCACGCTTCTTGTCGTCTGATCGAACGACGAACCACGGTGCCCATGACGTATCGCTAGCCTTGAACATCTCGTCGCGAGCACGGGAATAGTCGAACCATCGATGATAGGAC
>DATDHL010000146.1:0-4134 GCA_036521575.1 Edaphobacter sp.
GTGAGGATTCGTTTCATTTGGTCAGTGGCTAGGATACATCGCCGACTGTTGAGAGGCCCGTGTTACTGCGACTCTGCTGTTTTACGCAGCGAGCTCAGTTTTCTGGTAATGTCGTCATCCTTGAGCCCGAGATCGATTGCCTGCTGAAGCGCTGCAAGAGCTCTCGCATCGTCTTTCATCTGGAGGTAAGCCTCTCCCAAGCTGGCATACGCTGCACCCGACAGGGGATTCTCCTCGATCACCTGTCTGAATACTGGCAGCGCGTAATCGTACTGGTTGACCTTGAGCAGCTCGAATCCGAGCCAGTTCATGTCGTAGACAACATCAGTCTGCCGGCCTTCGTCGCTTGTGCGAAAACGCGTATAGATCGCCATCATCTCGCTCGGCGTGGAGTCCTGTGCCCGCGCCAGCATCTCAAGGACTACGGCGGTGATCCCAGCGGGATGCACCTCAGGGGCTTCGAATAATTTGTTGTCGTGCACGGTATTGGCTTCGATGGAGGTCCACTCTCCTCCGTCGATCACGTCTCCCGTCTTCGCATTGACCTCTTCCGAGCGGGAGATGAGCCTCACCCCGTTGACCGTCCTGAATCCCCGGGCTACGGAGATCATCTCTACGGCGTCTCCGCGTGCGTGGATCGGTATGGTGAGCTGCGTCATGCGCAGCTCGAAGGTTTCAGGGGCGAAGTAGTAGACGATTGGAGGGCCACACTCCTCGCGGTTGATCTCCACAGTCTCGACCGTTGTCCCCAGAACCGATTTCTGACCGAGGTACTTCGCTTGAAATCCTCGCTGCTTGTAGTCGATGAACAGATAATCAAATGCCGCACCACAATGTAACGCGCGCTCGGCTTTGTTGACCGTCCTCACCAGGCGTTGCTTTGGCCAGTTCAACTCCCAGCCGCGAGTTCCGTCGAATCCCTCGACGATGCGGCTCCATTGATCGCAGCCGGGAATGCCGGGGCGGCAGCCGACTAACCGGAGGTCTGGTCTCATCCGCACCATCACAGCAGTTGAATATTTGCTTCCCGCGTATTCCTGTTTATAGGCCCCTTCATAGTGAAACCCACGATATACCAGGCTACGCAGCGCATGAATGTTCTGCATGCCGCCCATTGCCGTTACGGCTTTCGCAACGACCTCGTCTGTCCGGTCCATCTGTGGTACGGCCAGGACCGTGCAAAAGATTAACGCAATCAGTCCAGCAGTCTTCATCTCCGCGCTCCTGTCGATTCGACAAGTTTCCGTGCTTCCGGTTAGGGAGATATTTGCTGAATCAGCTTGAAGGCGAGATTAGCGGCGGGAGAGTTCGCGGGGGGTGGGGGAGAGTTCGGTGGCGATCTCGGTTTCGAGTTCGGAGACGGGTTGGAGGGTGTCGATCTTTTCGTCGGAGTTTTCGGTGAGGCCTCCGAAGCGGCGTTCGCGGCGTTGGTAGTCGGCGATGGCTTCGAGGAGGTGGAGGCCGCGGAAGTCGGGCCAGAGGCGGTCGGTGACGAAGATTTCGGCGTAGGCGATCTGCCAGAGAAGGAAGTTGGAGATGCGCTGCTCGCCGGAGGTGCGGATGACGAGGTCGGGGTCGGGCATGTGTCCGGTGTAGAGGGCCTGGCTGATGGTGGACTCGTCGAGCGAGTCGAGGGCGCCCGCGCCAAGAAGGTCTTCGACGGAGCAGCCGCGGGTGTGGGCTTCGGTGGTGAGGTCGGTGAGAATCCGGCGGACCGCGTCCACAATCTCGGAGCGGGAACCGTAGTTGAGGGCCAGGGTGAGCGTGGTGCCGGTGTTTTTGGCGGTCGACTCCATCGCCCACTGCATGGTCTCCTGCACCTCGGACGGGAGGTCGTGGGTGCGGCCGATGTAGGCGCAACGAACATTGTTGTCGTTCATGCGCTTGACGTTGCCGATGAGGTAGCTCTTCAGGAGCTTCATGAGGAAGCTGACCTCGGCCTTGGGGCGGCGCAGGTTGTTTTCGAGCGAGAAGGCGTAGAGGGTGAGGAAGGGAAGATTGATGCGGGAGGCGGTCTCGACGACATACTGGACGGATTCGGCGCCCTGCTGGTGGCCCAGGAATCGCTTAAGGGCTCGCTTGCCGGCCCAGCGGCCATTCCCGTCCATGATGATGGCGATGTGCTGGGGGATACGGGAGGGATCTAGCGTCCGATAGATATCGAGCTCTTCAGCGGAGAGTTCGTGGAGACGGGTGGGAACGCGGTTAGGAGTTGGTGCTGGCAAAACGACCTCGACAAAGATGACGCTAGCACACCGATGTGGGGTGTGCAACGAAGGTCTGTTGATGCAGTGTCGCTGGACGGTTTGGGGTGGGCGGAGGGGAGAGCGTCACCGCCTGGCGGCGCTCTCCGTGGAGGGTAATTCGAGCGTTCAGGACGGTTTCAGGCCGTGCGGCGTCGTCCTGCAGCCAGTTCTCGGACGTGGTTCAGGAAGATGGACCGCTGGAGGGCGTCGAGCTGCGAGGTGTAGGCCGCGATCTCGGCGAGGAAGGGGTCGGTCATCAGAACGGCCGTCTCGTCGCGGTGGCGGGTGGTGGAGTCGCGCAGTAGGGTGGAGATGTCGACCTGGAGGGCCCTGGCAAGGCGATCAAGCGAGGACAGCGTGGGCATGGCCTTGCCGTTCTCGATCTTCGAGATGTAGGTCCGCGGGACGTTCATGCGGGCAGCGAGCTGACGTTGCGAGAGATTGCGCACGTGGCGCAGGTCGCGGACGGCAGTGGCTACCTGGATGCCATCACTAGGGGCGCTGGTTTGTGGGACGAGTGCAATTGGGGCCGGGGCCGGTTCGGGCTCCTCGACTTCGAGGCATTTGTGGCAGCGGCGGCACAGGGCATTTGCGGTGCGGAACTGTACCAGGCTGCAGTGGTCACAGCGTAGAACCTCACGCTGTTCGACGGGTGCCATCATGGTTGCCATAAATTGTCTGTTGCGGGCGGGCCCAGAGCAAAGACCGCGGCACATGTCCGATAACGGAACGTGTGATGTGCCTAGAGTGACACTGGGGTTACTGTTGAGTCAAGAGGAATCCCGATGATTATTAGTAAAATGCCTAGAAAAACCTGATCGGAACCAAAGTAGTAACTTGTGGCGGCGGGAACCTGGGGATAGCAGGGCGAAAACCGGAGATGAACCTTTGCGGGCAAAGTGGGTTTTTATGGTAATTGCGAACCCACCGCATAGAAATATGAGTTGGTCACAAAATTCGTGTATATAATCCCGATTTGCTACCCTGATGCCAGTGTCAGATATTCGATTCGCCCAACCCGCCCGTCGTAACCTCCTTGCCCCGGTCCTCATCGCGTTCGTGGTTCTCGGAATTGTCCTTGCGCTTGTGCTGCGTTATACGCCACACAGGACAGCCGATCTGACGATAACGAAGACAGCGGTATACCCTGCCCATACGGTCTTCAAGTCCGATTCGATCCTTGTGGGGAAGGAGCAGGCACAGGATGACCTGTACGTGATCGTGAACCTGCGCGTCGACGATCGGCTCAATTTACCGATATTCCTGAAGGACTTTACGGCTACGCTCACTACGTCCGACGGTGAGGAGTTGCACGCGAATGCTACCGAGCAGCAGGACTTCGAGGCTGTGTACGGAGCTTTTCCGGCGCTTACAAAGTTCTCGTCTTCACCGTTGCTGCGCGAGACGCTGATTGCGCCGGGCAAATCGGCGGAGGGCATGGTCCTGCTCCACTTTCCGGTGACTGCTGAGGTTTGGGACCGGCGCAAGTCGGCCGTTCTGAATGTCAACCTGTACCATCAGGGGCCAATTTCGATTACGATCCCGGATGCGGGCGGGCACTCAGTTGAGGGGCCAAGCTCCGAACAGCAATGACTCGCCGCCGCTGGATTGCCGATGAGTGGACTCCGACTACTGCGACTTTGACTGGCGAGCAGGCTGCGCATCTTGCGCGGGTGCTTCGGGCTGAACCGGGCCAAGTCTTCGATGTCGTTGCGGGGGGATTTCTGCACAGGGCAGAGATTGTCAGCGCCGGGGAGGAACGGGTCGTCTTTACGCTGCACGAAGAGCTTGAGTCGGACGCTGCTCTGCCGCTGCATCTTCTGCTGGCGGTGTTCAAGTTCGATCATATGGAGTGGGCCATTGAGAAGGCCACGGAGCTAGGGGTGGG
>DATDHL010000147.1:0-3607 GCA_036521575.1 Edaphobacter sp.
CGAATAGATCTCACCCTCCCGAGCAATCAGCTCCCGCAGCGTAGCGATCCCCGCAGCCATAGCCAGCGGATTCCCACTCAACGTCCCCGCCTGATACACAGGCCCCAGCGGAGCCAGCATCTCCATCACATCCGCCCGCCCGCCGAACGCTCCACAAGGCAAACCCCCACCGATGATCTTCCCCAGCGTAGTCATATCCGGCTTCACCCCATAAACCCGCTGAGCCCCACCCAGCGACACCCGAAACCCTGTCATCACCTCATCCAGGACCAGCAACGCCCCATCCTGCGCCGTAATCTCCCGCAGCCCCTGCAGATACCCCTCAGCCGGAGCAATCGTCCCCGCATTCCCCACCACCGGCTCCACGATCACACACGCAATCTCCCCCGGCCGCGCCGCAAACGCCGCCTTCACGGCATCCAGGTCGTTGAACGGCAACGCCAGCGTATGCATCGCCGTCTCCTCCGGAACCCCCGCCGACCCCGGAATCCCCAGCGTGGCCACTCCGCTCCCAGCCTTCACCAGCATCGCATCCGAGTGCCCGTGATAACACCCCTCGAACTTGACCACAAACTTCCGCCCGGTAAACCCACGCGCCAGCCGTATCGCCGACATGCACGCCTCAGTCCCCGAGCTGACAAACCGCAGCTTCTCCACACTCGGAAAGCACCGCCACACCAACTCCGCCAGATCCCCCTCCGCCGCCGTCGAAGCCCCAAAGCTAGCGCCCTTACCCGCGGCCTCGCGAATCGCCTCCACCACCGGCGGAAACGCATGCCCCAGAATCATCGGCCCCCACGACCCAAAGAAGTCCAGATACCGGTTCCCATCCGCATCAAACAGATACGCACCCTCAGCCCGAGCCACAAACGGAGGATCGCCCCCCACCGCCCGAAACGCCCGCACCGGCGAATCCACGCCCCCTGGAAGAAGTTGTTCAGCACGAAGTTGCAACTGCCGGGAGCGAGTTAGGGAGCGTGTCATCCCTCCAGTATAAAAGTCACAGACACCCGACCAAGCCCAGTTCCTGATACCCGACACCTAATACCCGATGACCGACCCCGAACGCACCCAGCTCGCCACCTACCCCATCCTTCTCTACGACGGCATCTGTGTCCTCTGCAACGGAGTCGTCCGCTTCCTCCTCCGCCACGACACCCAAAATCTCTTCCTCTTCGTACCCCTCGAAAGCCCCCTCGCCACCGAACTCCTCGCCCCCTTCGGCCCCCAGCCCACTCAGGAAGGCGTAGCCCTCATCATCGATACCCTCACCCCTACCGCCCGCCTCTACCACCGCTCCGACGCCGTCAGCCAGGCCCTCCTACTTCTTAGCGCTCCATGGCGACAACTAGGCCGCACTCTGGCCATCATCCCCCGCCCCCTGCGCGAGCTCGGCTACAGCATCGTCGCCCGCCTCCGCTACCGCATCTTCGGCCGCTACGATACCTGCCCCCTCCCAACCCCACACGAGAGAGACAGAATCATAGGCATCTACAACAAGAAAGACTGAGCACCCAAACCCCGCCGCAACAAAGACCTGCCCGCCTCCTGCTAAACTAAAATCCTCTTTTCTCAAGACAACGGAGCACATGACCTTGCCGGATGAGACCTTTCCCACGCCCGCTGAGCAATCACCCGACCCGGACCAATCACCCGAAGCACGCAGCAACTCCCTCCAAACCTCCGCAGCCCGCAAGAAGACCGCAGTGATCCCTACCCGAAAGCTTGTCTCCACCGCCAAAAAGCCCATCACCTACTCCGACGCAGGCGTAGACATCTCCTCGGGCGACCGCAGCAAGCAGCGCATAAAAATGCTCGCCCGCAAGACCTTCAACAAACACGTCCTCTCCGAGATCGGCGGCTTCGGCGGTCTCTTCAGCCTTGACCTCCAGAAATACCCCAACCCCGTCCTCGTCTCCTCCTGCGACGGCGTAGGCACCAAACTCAAGGTCGCCTTCGAGCTCGGAATCCACCACACCGTCGGTCAGGACCTCGTCAACCACTGCGTCAACGACATCGCCGTCCAGGGCGCCAGTCCTCTCTTCTTCCTCGACTACCTCGCCACCGGCAAGCTCGACAACGCCGTCATCGAGACCGTTGTCCAAGGCCTCAGCGAAGCCTGCCGCGCCAACGGTTGCGCCCTCATCGGCGGCGAAACCGCCCAGATGCCCGGCTTCTACGCCGACAACGAGTACGACCTCGCCGGCACCATCATCGGCGCCGTCAACCGCGACAACATCATCACCGGCGAAAACATCCAGGTCGGCGACGTCCTCATCGGCCTGCCCTCCAACGGCCTCCACACCAACGGCTACTCCCTCGCTCGCAAGCTTCTCTTCGAAGTCGCCAAATACGGCCCAGAGCAGTACGTCAACGAGCTCAAAGACAAGACCGGCGCTGCTCTCATGCGCGTCCACCGCAGCTACCTCGCCATCATCAAGAAGCTCACTGGCGCAGAATTAGTCAACGGTATGGCCCACATCACCGGCGGAGGCATCACCGAAAACCTTCCCCGCATCATCCCCAAGGGCATGGGAGCAGTCGTCGACCTCGGCTCTTGGCAACCCCCACCGCTCTTCGAGCACCTGCAACAGCTAGGCAACGTCGAGCAGGACGAGATGCTCCGCACCTTCAACATGGGCATCGGCCTCATCGTCGTAGTCCCCGCCGAGAAGGTCAAAAAAGCCAAAGCCGTCCTAAACCGGGCAAACGAGCGCCACCACATCATCGGCCGCATCGTCCGGGGCGAACGCAAAGTTACCTACAACTAGCCATCATCATTTTTCTTAAACAGGAACTTGCCGAAAACCTGATTTGTCACATATTACGAACTGGCTATTTCGGTACGCTTCGCCTGCCGCTCGAAGTAAGAAGCTATGCCTAATGCAAGAATTAGCGCCGCAATTCCGAATAACGTCAAACTAGGCACTTCGTTCGGCTCTTCGATAATTACCTTTCGCGCCATCGCAATCAAGGCAACTTCAAGAACAACACGAACGTGAATGGCATCTTTCTTCACGTATGCTTTCAGAGTTTCTATTAGCTCTACGCCGATCAATACCAAAAGGAAGTACCCAAAGATCTGCAACAATCCTTGGACTGAAATCAGGAACCGCGGCGGCCTTAATATCTCCTCGCCGATCAGCACACCCAGGTGAATCGTCGAAAGAACCATCACCACGACAAGCATTCCAGCGAGAGTCAGTACAGTGAACTTCTGGACCTTCGTCAATACTGCTTCCATGGTCGCTCGAGGCTCTCCCTTCGATAGAAGACGCTATTTCATTATTAGATCGGAATTGTACCGACATAAAAGTGCACGTGGAACGAATCCGCCCGATCCCCGAGGATCACCAATATCATTCTGAGCGAGCGTTGATTCGAAGAGCCTGTTCAAGCGAAGGACCCTAGAGACTTCGCCCCCAAAGATAAAGCTTCCCATCCACTCCCCCAAGGCATAAGATTCCGCTCGACAACACAGGAGCCTCATATGCTGCGGTCATTGTTCGTCCTCTCCGCGCTATTGCTCTCGGCCCTTTCGCCGCAACAACCCGCCGCCCCAGCCGCACAGAGCATGCCCCCGGATGCCAAAACCCTCGTCAACCCC